>JASLXG010000210.1 GCA_030740435.1 Alphaproteobacteria bacterium
GAACTTTCTGGCGCATGCCATGGGGTCAAGGGCTACCCCTCGCTCCTCTCCACCCGCCAGCTCCGGTATCGCGAAATCCGGGGATATGTGGATAAGTCGCAAGCGCGACTTCACCACATACCCCCGGCTCAACATCAGCAGCAAATTCCCTCATAATTGGAGGGTAGACACCCATGAGCGCGACGTCTTCACTGGGGTCGAGACCCAGGGCGGCAATCTCGTCAGGCAGGCCCGAACAGGCCGTACCAAGGTGGATATCGCCGATGGCGAGAATTGCGGCGCCTTCATTCATGCCGTTCCGGCCCAGCCCGATCAGCGAGATGCGGGCTAACCATAACGCAAGCTCTGGCTAAACCCTACCCTCCAAGCCGGAACCCGCCGACCCCCGGCAGGGACACAAGCATAAGAAAACAGTTATGCCAAAAAATACGCCCCGCCTGGTTATTGGGAGCGGGTGGCTCGGCGATTGTTGTCAAGCTTGACAGGCCTCACAGGCGCCTAACGTTGTGGGTCTTGCTGCGCCGGCTGCGGCTGCCGGCGCGGCCGCCGGTGGAGCGCGGTCGGTCCTTCTTCAGGCGGCCCTGCGAGCCCAGGCCAAGCTCGCTCTCGCGCAGGCGCTTGATTTCGTCGCGCAGGCGCGCCGCCTCTTCGAATTCGAGCTCGGCGGCGGCCGCCAGCATGCGCTCGTCGAGCTCGGCCAAATAGGCCTCGAGATTATGGCCGATCAGGTGGCGGGTCTCATGGTCGCCGGTATCCACGGTGACGTAGTCGGCCTCGGAGATGCTTTGCAGCACGTCGGAGATGGATGTCCGTATCGATTCCGGGGTGATGCCGTGGGCCGCGTTGTAGGCCTGCTGGCGCTCACGCCGCCGGTTGGTCTCGTCCAGCGCGCCCTCCAGGCTGGCCGTCATCTTGTCGGCATAGAGCACCACCCGGCCGTCCAAATTGCGGGCCGCCCGGCCGATGGTCTGGATCAGCGAGGTGCGCGAGCGCAGGAAGCCTTCCTTGTCGGCGTCGAGAATGGCCACCAGGGCGCATTCCGGGATGTCCAGGCCCTCGCGCAAGAGGTTGATGCCGATCAGCACGTCGAAGGCGCCGAGCCTGAGATCGCGGATGATCTCGATGCGCTCGAGCGTGTCGATGTCGGAGTGCAAATAGCGCACCCGAATGCCGGCCTCGTGCAGGTATTCCGTGAGGTCCTCGGCCATGCGCTTGGTCAGCGTGGTGACCAGCACGCGCTCGCCCCTCTCGGCCGCATCGCGGCATTCGGCCAGCAGGTCGTCGACCTGGCTTTCCACCGGGCGCACGATGCAGACCGGGTCCATCAGGCCGGTGGGCCGGATCACCTGGTCGATGATGACGCCGGCGGTGCGTTCCAGCTCCCAGGGCCCGGGCGTGGCCGAAACGAACACGGTCTGGGGCCGCATGGCCTCCCATTCCTCGAACTTGAGCGGCCGGTTGTCGACGCAACTGGGCAGCCGGAAGCCGAATTCGGAAAGCGTCGTCTTGCGCTTGAAATCGCCGCGGAACATGCCGCCCAATTGGGGCACGGTGACGTGGCTCTCGTCGACCACGATGAGGGCCGAACGCGGCAGGTACTCCATCAGCGTCGGCGGCGGCTCGCCGGGCCGGCGGCCGGTGAGAAAGCGCGAATAGTTCTCGATGCCGGCGCAGCTGCCGGTGGTGATCATCATCTCCAGATCGAAGGTGGTGCGCTGCTCCAGGCGCTCGGCCTCCAGCAGTTTGCCGTGGGCCTGGAATTCCTCGAGGCGCTGGGCCAGCTCCGCCTTGATGCCCTTGGCCGCCTGTTGCAGCGTCGGCTTGGGCGTGACGTAGTGCGAGTTGGCGTAGACCTTGACGAAATCGAGGCGGTCGGTCTTCTCGCCGGTCAGGGGGTCGAACTCGGTGATCTGCTCGATCTCGTCGCCGAACAGGCTAAGCTGCCAGGCCCGGTCCTCCAAATGCGCCGGGAAGATCTCCACCGAATCGCCGCGCACGCGAAAAGTGCCGCGGACGAAATTGGCATCGTTGCGGCGGTAGTGGATCTCGACCAGGCCACGCAGCAGCGCTGCACGCTCGATGCGCTCGCCGACCTTCAGGGGAATGGTCATTTCCTGGTAGGTCTCGACGTCGCCGATGCCGTAGATGCAGGAGACGCTGGCCACGATGATGACGTCGTCGCGCTCCAACAGCGAGCGCGTGGCGGCATGGCGCATGCGGTCGATCTGCTCGTTTATCGCGGCGTCCTTTTCGATATATGTGTCGGTGCGCGGGACGTAGGCCTCGGGCTGGTAGTAGTCGTAGTAGGAGACGAAGTACTCCACCGCGTTATTGGGGAAGAACTCCTTCATCTCGCCGTAAAGCTGGGCCGCCAGGGTCTTGTTGGGGGCCAGCACCAGGGCCGGCCGGTCCACCCGGGCGATGACGTTGGCCATGGTGAAGGTCTTGCCCGAGCCGGTGACGCCGAGCAGCACCTGGTCGCGCTCGCCCGCCTCGAGGCCGCCGATCAGGGCCTCGATGGCCTCGGGCTGATCGCCGGACGGCGTGTAGTCCGAGACCAGTTCGAGCGGCCGGCCGCCCTCCAGTTTTTCGGGGCGGCGCGGTGCCATGACGGTTTCGCTGACCTGGCTAGCCGGCATCTCTCACCGGGTCATGGCCTGCGCGTCGCTGTCGGACCGACAGGGAAGGAAATCCGTGCCGCGCGATGGGGGGCATCGGGCAAGGGGTTTGACGCACCCTGTCGGTGCGACAGTGCCGCCCAAAGGGTCGCGCGCGGACTTCGGCCTGGTATCGCGGCGCCTGGACGCGACGCAGGCCGTGACCCGGTGAGAGATGCGGGCTAATGCTCATGGTCCCTATATAGGGCGGGAAGGGCCCCCGGTATAGGGGGCCGGCTATGGGCAGTGGCTATTCGATGACCAGGCGGTCGAACATGCCCTGGGTGAGGAAGACCGGGTTGCCCGAGCTCAGCCAGTAGGTGCCCTCGCGTACCGGCACGAAGGAGACGAAGGCCGAGTGCCCGGACGGCACCACGATGTATTCGACGGTGATGGCGGTCCAGGGCTGGGGCGGCTGCGGGGCGGCTGCCTTTTCCTCCCTGGCCTCTTCGCCCTTCTCGCCGTCTTCCTTTTTTTCTTCATCCTTGGCCACGGGCCCGAGGTCGCTGGCCCGGCTCGGCGTGCGCTCGAAGGTCAGGTCGTCGTCATCGTCGAAGGCACCCTGGCTGGGCAACTTTATGACCGGCGCGGCTTTCGCCACCTGGGTGCCGCCGGCCTCGGCTTGGTCTTCGTCGGTCTTGAGCGCTAGGGCGTCGTCGTCCTTGGCGTCCGCCTCGTCCTGGTCTTCGTCGTCGTCGGTCTTGAGCGCTAGGGCGTCGTCGTCCTTGGCATCTTGGTCGGCGTCGTCGTCCTTGGCGTCGGCCTCGGCCTGGTCTTCTTCGTCGCCGGTCTTGAGCGCTAGGGCGTCGTCGTCCTTGGCGCCTTCGTCGGACTCCACTTCGTCGTCGTCGATCTTGAGCGCCAGGGCATCGTCGTCCTTGGCGTCCGCCTCGGTTTCGTCTTCGTCGATCTTGAGTACCAGGGCGTCATCGTCCTTGACGCCTTCTTCGGACTCCACTTCGTCGTCGTCGACCTTCAGCGCCTCGTCGTCGTCCTTTAGCGCCACGTCGTCGCCGCCCTCGCCTTCGTCGGCTTCGTCCCCGTCTTCGTCGTCGATTTTCAAGGTGTCTTGGCCGTTGTCTTCACCTTGGCCCTCGTCGTCGACCTTCAGGGTGTCTTCGTCTTCCTCTTTGATCTCCAAGGCCAAGGTATCGTCGTCCTTTGCTTCGTCGTCCTTGTCGGCGGCTTCGTCGGATTCGTCATTGCCGCCGTCCTTGGCATCTTGGTCGGCTTCGTCTTCCTTCAGGTCGTCGTCGTCGATCTTCAGCGCAGCGCCGTCATCCTTGGATTTTGCCGCCCCTGTGGCCTCGGCATCGTCCTCCTTCAGATCGTCGTCGTCGATCTCCAGCGACAAGGCGTCGCTGTCCTTGGCATCGCCGTCCTTGGCCTTGCCGGGCTTCGCCTTGCCGCCCTTCTTGGCCTTCCCGCCCTTTTTGCCCTTGCCGTCCTTCCCCTCCGCCTCGTCTTCCTCCTCGGGCCCGACCTCGGGCAGTCTCTCGGGGGCCGGCTTCCAGGCCCGGTTGGGGTCTTTGAGGCCGCCGATCGAGGCCGTCTCGACGATCTCCACGTCGCGCACGGCGATCGAGCGGAAGAAGGCCCGGGCCTCGAACATGTGCGCTTCCTCGCCGGTGTTGCGCAGCTCCAGCCGGTAGGGCACGCCCTTTTTGAAGCTTGGCTCGCCGTGCGCGAAGATGAACTCGGTAACGATGATGCGGGCCGGCTTGGCGCGGCTCCAGTCGACGCCCTGATGGGCCGCCGCGGTGGCGTGCGCGGGCATCTCCTCCAGCGGCAACTGGCCGACGCAGCCGGCCCCGGCTCCCAGCAGCACCAGGCCGCAGGCCGGGCGCAGCAAGGCGCGCCCAGGAACGCCGCCGAAAAGAAAGTCAGGCCAAAGCCCCATGCCCTCGTGGTCTCCGCTCGTCAGGCCGTCCGATCCCCGGCCACGGCACCTAACCATACATTTTCCAACGATTTTTTCCAGCAGCAAGCGGCACCGGCAAAACCGCCGTGACCCGGCGGGAAAAGCGGGCTAGGTTGGCCTCCCGCGTCCGCTCAAGCCACCACCGGGGGCCCCTCATGTCCATCACCGCCGCCGCGCTCGACCGCATCCAGCCGTCACCCACCCTGGCCGTCACGGCCAAGGCCCAGGAGCTGCGCGCCCAGGGCCGCGACGTCATCAGCCTGGGTGCCGGCGAGCCCGACTTCGATACCCCCGACCACGTCAAGCAAGCCGCGATCAAAGCCATCCGCGAGGGCGAGACCCACTATACCGCGGTCAACGGCACGCCGGCCCTGCGCCAAGCCATCGCCGACAAGTTCAAGCGCGAAAACGGCCTCGATTACGGCCTCGACCAGATCACTGTCGGCTGCGGCGGCAAGCAGGTGCTTTATAACGCCATCATGGCCACCGTCGATCCCGGCGACGAGGTCATCATTCCGGCGCCCTACTGGGTCTCCTATCCCGACATCGTGCTGCTGGCCGGCGGCACGCCGGTGATCGTGGGCAGCAGCCAGGAAAGCGGCTTCAAGGTGACGCCCGAGGCCCTGGCGGCGGCGATTACGCCAAAGACCAAGTGGCTGATGCTGAACTCGCCTTCCAACCCCAGCGGCGCCGCCTACAGCCGGGCCGAGCTGGCGGCGCTGGGCGGCGTGCTGGCCGACCACCCGCAGGTCTGGGTGATGAGCGACGATATTTACGAGCACCTGATTTACGACGGCTTCGAATTCGCCACCATGGCCCAGGTGGTGCCGGAGCTATACCAACGCACGCTGACGCTGAACGGGGTATCGAAAGCCTACGCCATGACCGGCTGGCGCGTGGGCTATGCCGGCGGCCCGGTCGAGGTCATCAAGGCCATGGCCAAGATCCAGTCGCAAAGCACCACCCACACCAGCTCGATCAGCCAGGCCGCGGCCGTCGAGGCCCTGAACGGCACACAGGACTTTCTCGCCGACTGGGTGGAAACCTTCCGCCAGCGCCGCGACCTCGTCGTCGGCATGCTCAACCAGGCCACGGGCCTCAGTTGCCTGAGCCCCGAGGGGGCGTTTTATGTCTACCCAAGTTGCGCCGAACTGATGGGCAAGAAGACCCCCGAGGGCAACGTCATCGCCAACGACGGCGATTTCGTCACCTACCTGCTGGAGAGCGAGGGCGTGGCGGCGGTGCAGGGTGCGGCCTTCGGGCTGGAGCCTTATTTCCGCATCTCCTACGCCACCTCGACCGAGGCGCTGGAGGAAGCCTGCAAGCGCATCCAGCGGGCCTGCGCGGCGCTGGTCTGAGGCCGGCGGGCCGGCGGAGCGGAGGCATGGCCGCAGGCCCCAGCTTCGCCGTGATGGGGGCCGGCGCCATCGGCGGCTATTTCGGCGGCCGTCTGGCGGCGGCCGGCCTGGGGGTCGGTTTTATCGCCCGCGGGGCACAGCTCGAGGCCCTGCAAGCCGACGGGCTGCAAATCCTCAGCCCGCTGGGCGACGCCACCATCGCGCCGGTGCGGGCCAGCGACGATGGTGCCGAGATCGGCCCCGTCGATTTCGTGCTGTTCATGGTCAAGCACTGGGACACCGAGGCCGCGGCGGCCATGCTGGCGCCGCTGATGGCCCCCGATACCGCCGTCGTCCCCTTCCAGAACGGCATCGAATCAGAAGCCCGCATCGCCGCCGTCATCGGCCCGGGCCGGGTTATGCCCGGCGTCGCCTTCATCCCCGCCGCCGTTGAGCGCCCCGGCGTCATCCGCCACGCCGGCGGCTTCGCTCGCCTGGTCTTCGGCGAGCCCGACGGCAGCCGCAGTTCACGCGCCGAAGCCCTACTAAAGGCCGTCGAGACCGCCGGCATCGAGGCCACGCTGTCGCCCGCCATCGGCGACGTGCTGTGGCAAAAATTCGTCATGATCGCCTCTCACGCCGGCGTCTCGACCCTGGCGCGCCGGCCCTCGGGCGAGATCCTCAATGATCCCGACCTGCGCGCCACCGTGGCCGCAGCCCTGGCCGAGGTGGTGGCGGTGGGCGAGGCCGAGGGCGCCAGCTTCCCGGCCGATTTCCTGGCGGCGCAGATGGACCTGCTGGACAAGTTCCCGGCCCAAGTCAAACCCTCGATGCTGCAGGATTTCGACGCCGGCCGGCGCATCGAGATCGAGGGCCTCAGCGGCACCGTGGTACGCCTGGCCGCGGCCCACGGCATCGACGTGCCGGTGCATCGGACTATTTATGCGGCGCTCAAGCCCTATAAGGACGGGGCGTTGGGTTGAAGGAGCGCAAGAGCCGCCTTCCCCGCAACACCAGACACGAGGCCGACGGCAGCCTGGCCGCCACCATGCTGCTCAACAATGCCGTGTTGAAGGGGAGTTTTGCCGGCTATGCCCTGGGACTGGCGACGGCGCTAAGGGCAAAGCCGCGGTCCCAGCTCTAGCCCGCGCTATTCGGGATCGATGATGATGGCCTCGACGATGGCGATCACCTGCAAAACCAGATCCCGCGGCGCCTCGCTATGGAAGCCGGTGTTGCGGGCCAGCCAGTCCAGGCTTCGCATTTGATTGGCCAGGACGGCGCCGCTGATTTTGGCGCCGGGGGGGATTTGCACTTCGAAGGGGCTGCCCTTCAATTGGTTGGTGATGGGGCAGGCGAGCATAAGCCCGGTGGCGATGTTGTAGGTCTGGAGCGAGATCACGAGGGCAGGCCGTCGGCCGGCCTGTTCGGTGCCGGCGTGGGGTGTGAAATCGAGATGGACGAAGTGCCCGCGCTCGGGCTGGTAGGCGGCCGCCATTTGCCCCTACCAGGCCTCGTCGCCCTTCGGCTGGCCCCAATCGACCTCGTCGTGTTGCTGGCTCGCCTGGTGCTTTCGCAGCAGGTCGCTGAGCTTTTGTCGTGGCCGTGTCGCGCAGATGAGCAGGTTTTGGCCCTCGACCCGGATCTCGACGGGGCTGCCCTCGGAAAGATTAACGCCCTCAGTCAAATGTCGTGGCAGCCTTACGGCAAGGCTGTTGCCCCATTTCGCGATGGCGGTTTTCATGCTGAACCCTTTTTGCCACGACGATACAATGTATATACGCGGTGTTGTTGGCTAGTCAATCTAATTTCCGCTTGCGCCCCCTTCCGGCCGCCTCCCAAACCGCGGCCAAAACACCTCGACCAGCACCGAGGCCATGACCACCAGCATGGCGGCGGCCTGCAGCAGCGATAGCTCGTCGCCCAGCAGGCCGAGCGCCAGGCCGGCGGCGATGACCGGCTTGAGGAAGAAGAGATAACTCGCGCGCGTCATGTCGGCGGCCGCCGCCAGGCCGCCGATCCAGAGGAACTGGGTGATGGTGGTGTTCCATAGTGCCAGCGCCAGGATCGAGCCCCAGGCCACGGCGGGGCGCTGGAAAAGCGTCGTGGGATCGACCCAGACGGCGAAGGCCAGGCCGACGCCGAGCCAGAGGCCGAGACCGCCGATGGCCAGCGATAGCGCCGTCGTGCGCATGGCGCCGTAAAGCGCGATGATGGGCTTGATGGCCACGGCGTAGCCCGCCACCAGGGCGGCGCAGAGGATGCCGAGGCCGATGCCGATCAGACTGTCCGAGCCGCCCAGCAAACGCTCCATGGCGCCGTCGGTGATGAGCAGCGCCAGGCCGCCGACGGCGCAGGCCCCGGTGGCCATCTTGAGGCCCGAGATGGGCAGGCGGTTGGCCACCAGGTTGGCCAGGCCGACGAAGATGGGGATGGTCGTGACCAGCGTCGCCACCTGGATGACGCTGGCGAAATCGAGCGCCCAGTGGAAAGCGAGATAGGCCCCCGAGACGCCGATCAGCGAAGTGCCGATCAGCGGCCAGGCGTGGCTGGACAAGGGCTCCAGCAGGCGGCGCGGACCTTCGAGGACGAGGGCCACGGCGATCAGCCCGGCGCCGCCGAAGAGATAGCGCCAGACCGAGACCTCGGGCCCCGAGATGCCCGAGAGCACGGCGAAAAACTCCGACGAGGCGTGGCCCAGCACGCCGATGAAGACGGCGAGGTAGGCCAGGCGGGCGGGGATGGTCATGGGCGGCGCCCAGGCGCCCGCCTCAGGCCTCGCGGCGCAGGAAGTAGACCGTACTCAGCATACTCACGACGGTCTCGCCGTGTTGGTTGTCGGCGGCGTACTTGAGCACCAGGCGGCCGCGGTCGGGGCGGCGTTCGGAGATCTTGGATTCCATGACCTCGAGCCAGAAGTTGAGCGTGTCGCCGGGCCGCACGGCCACCGGCCAGCGCAGCTCGTCGATACCCGAGGCGCCGATCGAGCCCGCGTCTTGGCCGTAGAGGTCGTCGATGATGTGGCGCATGCAGATCGATACCGTGTGCCAGCCGCTGGCGATGAGGCCGCCGAAGTGGGACCGCTTGGCCGCCTCGGGATCGATGTGGAAGGGCTGGGGATCGAATTCCCGGGCGAAGGCGATCAACTCGTCCTGGGTCACCGTGCGCTGGCCGAAGCGATAGGTGCGGCCGACCTCGAAATCCTCGAAAAACATTCCGCCCAACTTGGTTCTCCCGATCAGATTTCTTGCAGCCGCCGCCATTCCTCGGCGGCGGCCTTCATGGCCTGGCGCATGGCCTCGACGTCCGGCCCCGGTCCGACCAGCGAGCGGCTGGCCGTCGGTATCAGGCGCCCAAGGTGCCCGGCGAAGCGGCTTTGCAGATCGCCGAGCGTGGCACCCTGGGCGCCCACGCCAGGGGCCAGAATGTAGGATAGCGGCAGGCGCTCGACCAGGGCCAAGGCTTCGTCCTCCAAGGTGGCCCCGATGACGGCGCCGATGGGGCCCAGCCCCGTTCCCGCCTTGTCCCGGTTATATGACGTGATCTCGTCGGCCAGGTGTTCGGCCACGCTGGCACCGCTTTCCAGGCGGGCGCGTTGCAGGTCCGAGCCTTCGGGGTTGGAGGAACGCACGACGACGAAGGCGCCGGCCGACTTGGCCAGCAGTTCGTCGAGCCCATCGTGCAGCGCCGCGAAGCCCAAGTAGGCGCTCAGCGTCATGGCGTCGCCCCGCAGCGCCTGGCAGTAGGCCACCATGGTGTGGGCCACGTCGCCGCGCTTGCAATCGACGATCGAGATCTGGCCGCGCTCGCCGATCTCGGCCACCACATCATCCAGCACGGCCACGCCGGCGGCGCCGAAGCGTTCGAAAAAGGCGGCCTGGGGCTTGACGATGGCGATGGCGCCCTGGGCCGCCTCGAGAGCGCGGCGGCAGAAATCATGGGCGCCGGCGGCGCTGTCGGGCAGCTCCCAGGCGGCCAGCAGCGCCGGCGAGGGGTCGAGGCCGAGACACAGCGTCGATGTCTCGGCGGCGATTTTTC
This sequence comes from Alphaproteobacteria bacterium, assembly GCA_030740435.1. Lineage (NCBI taxonomy): Bacteria > Pseudomonadati > Pseudomonadota > Alphaproteobacteria > Alphaproteobacteria bacterium. The sequence continues at coordinate 9,954 of JASLXG010000210.1, forward strand.
GCAGGCGTTGGGCAAAGGCTGCCATGGGCTTTCTCCGCTAACGGGATCGACAGGAATTGCCGCTCCACCCCATCCCTGCTCTCCCCCATCAGAGGCTAGCCCGCATCAGCCAGGCTGTGGAACGGTCCTGTAGATTAACCACAGAGGCACGGAGGTACAGAGGAAGTGCAGGCTGATCCGCTGGGATTCTTCTCTGAATCTCTGTGTCTCTGTGCCTCTGTGGTCAATTCTCCATGCTTCAAGTGGCTGGACACTCAAAGACGTGTGCATACCTTAGCCATCAAACGGGGAGGGGAATATGCAAAAGCCAAAGGACGCCAAGGATGTAATGGCTCTGCGGGGCGCGCCTCAGACATTAAAGCGAAACAAAAACACGTCGCCGTCGGCAACCACGTAGTCGCGGCCTTCCGAGCGCATGCGGCCGGCGTCGCGGGCGCCAAGTTCGCCACCAAAGGCCAGGTAGTCGTCAAAGGCGATGGTTTCGGCGCGGATGAAGCCGCGTTCCATGTCGCTGTGCACCTGGCCCGCCGCCTGGGGCGCCAGGGAGCCCCGCTTGAGCGTCTCGGCACGGGCTTCCTTGGGCCCGGCGGTGAAGAAGGTGATGAGGTCCAAGAGCCGATAGCCGGCCCGCACCACCTGGTTGAGGCCGGATTCCGCGAGCCCGGCCTCGGCCAGGAATTCGGCCCGCTCGGCGGCGTCGTCCAGCGCCGCGATGTCGGCTTCCAGGGCGGCCGAGATGTGCACCACCTGGGCGCCCTCGGCCTCGGCCTTTTGGCGCAGCAGGGCGGCATGGCCATTGCCGGAGAGCGCCGTGGCCTCGTCGACGTTGCAGACGTAAAGCACCGGCTTGGCGGTCAGCAGATGCAGCGACTTGAAGATCGGCCGCCGGTCGGCCGCCGGCTCCAGCTCGCGGGCCGGCCGGCCAGCGCGCAAAAGCTCGAGCGCCGGCTGCATCACCTCGAGCCTCGCCGCGGCCTCACGGTCGCCACCGCGGGCCTGCTTTTCGCGCAACGGCACACGGCGCTCGAGGCTTTCCAGATCGGCCAGCAAAAGCTCGGTCTCGACGATCTCGGCGTCGGCCACCGGATCGATACGATCCTCGACGTGGGCGATATCGGTGTCTTCGAAGCACCTGAGCACGTGGACCACGGCGTCGACCTGGCGGATCTGGCCGAGGAACTGGTTGCCCAGGCCCTCGCCGGTGCTGGCGCCGCGCACCAGGCCGGCGATGTCGAGGAACTCGAGGTAGGTGGGCAGCGTGCGCGCCGATCCCGCCAGCTCGGCGACCTGGCGCAGACGATCGTCAGGCACCGGTACCCGGCCCTGGTTGGGCTCGATGGTGCAAAAGGGATAATTCGCCGCCTCGGCCGCGGCGCTGGCGGTAAGGGCGTTGAAGAGCGTCGACTTGCCGACGTTGGGCAGGCCGACGATGCCGCAGGTGAAGCCCATCCGCGCCTAGTCCGGGGTGTCGGCCGGCGCGGGTTTGCTCGGCTTGGGCGGCTGCAGCAGCAGCGCCACCTTGGTGGTGAACCCGGAATCGTCGTCCTCGGCCAGATGTTCGGCGGCCGCCACCACGGCGTCGAGCAGGGGCTCGAGCCAGCCCCGGTCGCGCTTGGGGAAGTTGCGCAGCACGTAGCGCTCGACCTGGGCCTTGTTGCCGGGATGGCCGACGCCCAGTCGGACGCGGCGAAAATCGGGACCGATGTGGCTGTCGATGCTGCGCAGGCCGTTGTGGCCGGCGGTGCCGCCGCCCAGCTTGACCCGGATCTTGCCCGGCGCTAGGTCGATCTCGTCGTGAAAGACCACGAGGTCGTTGCCCTGGACGTGAAAATAACGCGCCGCGGCGCCGACGGACTGGCCGGAAAGGTTCATGTAGGTCTCGGGTTTCAGTGCCATGGCGCGGCGGCCGCCCAGCCGGCCATCGGCCACCTGGCCCTGGAAGCGGCGCCGCCAGGGCCCGAAGGAATAGCGCTCGACCAACCGGTCGAGCGCCATGTAGCCGATGTTGTGGCGGTTGTTTCGATGTTTTGTGCCCGGGTTGCCGAGGCCGACCAGGAGCAGCATGGGTGGGATTATTCCTCGCTGGCCTCGCCGTCCGTCTCGCCGCCCTCGGCGCCTTCGCCCTCTTCGCCTTCGACGCCCTCTTCGCCTTCCAGGCCCTCTTCGCCTTCCAGGCCCTCTTCTTCCTCGGCGGCAGCCGCGGCTTCGGCCAACTCGTCAAGCACCACGGTCGGCGCCGCCACCGTGGCGATCGTGAAGTTGCGGTCGCTGATGGTCGGGCTGACGCCCTCGGGCAGGTCGATTTCCTCGATGTGGATGGAATCGCCGATGTCCAGGCCTTCCAGGCTGATCGTGATGGTCTCGGGGATGGCGTCGGCGCGGCACCAGAATTCGATCTCGTGGCGCACCACGTTGAGCACGCCGCCGCGCTTGATGCCGGGCGATTCCTCTTCGTCGATGAACACCGTCGGCACCATGATGGAGATGCGGGCATCGGCCGCCAGCCTGAGGAAATCGACGTGGAGCGGCGCGTCGTTCACGGGGTGGAGCTGGATTTCGCGGGGCAGCACGCGCTCGTTGGCACCGGCCACGGCGACGTCGTAGAGCCGGTTGGCAAAGCCGCCGCGCTCGATCTCGCGGAGCAGTTCGCGGAAATCGACGGAAACCATCAGCGGCTCCGCCTCGCCGCCATAGATGATGGCGGGTACGCGGCCCTTGCGGCGCATGGCCCGGGCCGCACCCTTGCCGGTGCTCTCCTTGGGCTCGGCTGCCAGTGTGGCGATTTCGGCCATCCCTCATTCTCCTCGCATGCGGCGCCGGGGTCTGAGCCCGCGCTCGGTGATACATCTGGCGCCGGGCTCGTGCCCGCGCTCGGTGATACATCTGGCGCCGGGCTCGCGCCCGCGCTCAGTGGTACATCTCGCGCCGGGCTCGCGCCCGGCTTAGTGGCACATCTCGCGCCGGGCTCGCGCCCGGCTCAGTGAAACAGGCTGGAAACCGAGCGCTCCTCGCTGATGCGGCTCATGGCATCGGCGATCAGGGGGGCGATCGAGATCCGCCGGATATTGTGCGACACCCTGACGGCCTCGGTCGCCAGAATGCTGTCCGTGGTGACCAGCGTCTCCAGTTGCGAGGCGGCCACGCGCGCCACCGCGCCGCCGGAAAGCACACCGTGAGTGACGTAGGCCGAAACCGATTCGGCGCCGCACTCCATGAGCGCCTCGGCGGCGTTGCAAAGCGTGCCCGCGGAATCGACGATGTCGTCGACGATCACGCAGTGGCGGCCGGTGACGTCGCCGATCACGTTCATGACCTCGGAGACACCGGCCTGCTCGCGCCGCTTATCTATGATTGCGAGGTCGGCGTCAAGCCGCTTGGCCAGGCCCCGGGCGCGTATCACGCCGCCGACGTCGGGCGAGACGAACATCAGGTTGTCGCCGTCGTATTGTTCGGAAATGTCCTTGTCGAACACCGGGGCGGAAAACAGGTTGTCCGTGGGAATGTCGAAGAAGCCCTGGATCTGGCCGGCGTGCAGGTCCAGCGTCAGCACCCGGTCGGCCCCGGCCATGGTGATCAGGTTGGCCACCAGCTTGGCCGATATGGGCGTCCGGGGCCCCGGTTTGCGGTCCTGCCGGGCATAGCCGAAGTAGGGGATGACGGCGGTGATGCGGCGCGCCGAGGCCCGCTTCAGGGCGTCGATGCAGACCAGCACCTCCATCAAATTGTCGTTCGCCGGGTAGGACGTCGACTGGATCACGAAGGTGTCTTCGCCACGCACGTTCTCGTGGATCTCGACGAACACCTCCATGTCCGAAAAGCGCCGCACGCTGGCCTTGGTGAGCGGCATGTTGAGGCTGGCCGCGATGGCCTCGGCAAGCGGTCTGTTGCTGTTGCCGGCTACCACTTTCATGGCGATGCTTCCCTAAACGGGCGGCTGCGGGAGGCCGCGATCACCCTCGCGGTGGGCGGAATCTAGCAGGGCGGCGGGAAGCTGTAAACGACCTATGCGGCGGTTCGGCCGAACCGCAGTCAGAGTCAGAAAAAACACGTCGACAGTAAGCCCAGCAGCAACAGCACGATGAAAAACACGGCATAAGGCATGCGGCGTAGTCCTGGTGAAGCTAGTTGACGATCAAATCCAGCGGCGCCCGGTTCAGCCGGCGGCAGCCCGTCTCGCTGACCAGCACGGTTTCGCCCAGCGTAGCCGCCAATCCGCTGTCGTCGTCAAACAGGATCATGTGCAGGAAAAACACCTGACCCGGCGCCAATTTCACCGGGTTGCCGGCATAAAACATGGGCCAGTCCATCCAGTTGGGCTCGAAGGTGGTGCCCAGGCTGTAGCCGCAGGCATTCAGGCGCTGGGCTTTGAATCCGGCGGCATCGAGGCTTGCCGCCTGGGCCGAGAAGACTTCGCCCATGGCCCGGCCGGGCCGCAGCGCCGCCTGGGCCGCCTCGAGGGCTTCGGCGCAGGCCTCGACCATGCGAACCTGCTCCGGCGGCGGCTCGCCGACGCGTATGGTCCGCATCAGGCAGGCATGGTAGTGGCGATAGACGCCGGCGAACTCCAGGGTCAACTGGTCGTCGTCGGCCAATTGGCGCCGGCCGCTGAAATAGCGGCACATCAGGGCGCCCGGGCCCGAGCCGATGACGAAGCGGTTGGCCGGATAATCGCCGCCGCCCCGGAAAACGGCGCCCTGCATGGCGGCCAGGATGTGGCCCTCCTGGGCCCCGGCCCGGGTGGTCTGGCGGGCCGCCTCGAGGGCCTCGTCGGCCAACTCGGCGGCGCGCCCGACGTAGGCCAGTTCGGCCTCGCTCTTGACCAGGCGCAAGCGGCTCACCAGGTCGGAGGCATCGCACCAGGCAGAGCGCCCCTCGAGGGCGTGGCGCAGGCCTTCCCAGCTCCGTCCGGTGAGGCCGTAGGCCTCGAGCTCGATGCCGATCCGCTGGCCGCCGAGGCCGTGTTCCTCGACGATGCGCAAGAGCTCATGGGCCGGATCGCTGCCTTCGCCGTCGACCCAGACGCGCACGTCTTCGATATCCGAGGTGTGGCGGGCCTGGCGCAGGTCCGGCGCGCGCGTCAGTAGCGTCAGGGCGCCCTCGGCGGTCAGCACCAGGCACTGGAAGAAGACGTAGCCGAAGGTGTCGTAGCCTGTGAGATAGTACATGCTTTCCTGGCGGAACATGAGCAGCGCCTCGAGGCCGCGCTCGTTCATGGCCTGGCGGGCGGCCAGGCGGCGGGTGGCGAATTCCTGCTTGGTGAAATGCAGCGGCATTATTCTTATTCCTCCAGCGCGATGGCCGAAAGCAGGCGGCCGTAGTCTTCTTCGCTTTGCTGCCGGCTTCGACGGTAGCTGAAAAAGCGCTCGCCGTCGGCACAGGTGTCCAGCGCCAGGGCCTCGACGTGGCCGACGCCGGCGGCGGCCAGTTCCGCCACCACGAAGCCCTCGAGGTCGAAGTGGAATTTTTCTCCAGCGCCGGCCACGAAGAAGCGCTCGTTGGCCGCGTCGGCGGCAACAAAAGCGGCGGGGAACTCGGGGCCCACTTGGTACGAATCCTGGCCGATGCAGGGGCCGACTGCGGCCCGGGTGGCGGCCGGGCGGGCGCCGAGCTCGCCCATGCGCTCGATCGTCGCGCTGACGATACCGGCCAGGGCGCCGCGCCAGCCGGCATGGGCCGCGGCGACGACGCCGGCCTCGGCGTCGGCCAGCAGCACGGGCGCGCAATCGGCGGTCAGCACGCCGAGGGCGATGCCCGGTTGCCGGGTCACCAGGGCATCGGCCTGGGGGCTGGCAGCCGCCGCCCAAGGGGCTTCGACCGTGACGACGTCCGTGCCGTGGACCTGGTAGACGGTCGTCAGTTGCTCGGCCGCCAGACCGAGCCGGGCCATGGCGCGCTGCCGGTTCTCGCTTACGGCCTCGGCCGCATCGGCCGAGCCCAAGCCGCAGTTGAGGCTGTCGTAGGGCGGCCTCGAGACGCCGCCATCACGGCTGAAAAAGCCATGCCTGAGGCCCTCGAGGGTCAGGGATCTTGCCTCGATCATGCCGCGCCGCCCCCGTCGCCCCCACCGCCCCCGCCGCCCCCGTCGGGATCGGCGAACCCGGCCGGCTCGGGCGCCCCGGGCTGCGTCAGCGCCAGCACCCGGAAGTGGCTGCCCATCTGGCCCGGGTCGGTGAGGCGGGCCAGCGCCGCCTCGATGTCCTGGGCCTGGGCGGCGCCGGCACCGGCTTTCAGCCGGGCGGCGCGTTCCCCGATGCCCAGGCGCTCGAGAAACGCGCCCTGGCCGGTCGGGCCATGCACCTGGGCGCCGCATTCCCGGGCCGTGCGGGCGAGCTGGGCGAAGTCGACGTGGGCGCAAAGATCGGCGCTGCCGGGGGCCTCCAGCACGGGGTGGCTGTGGTGGCCGATGACCGCCTGCAGGGTGTCGCGGGGCCGGCTTTCGTCGCTGCCATAGTCGACGATCAGGGCGCCGCCGCCGCCCTCGCCACCTGGGGCCAGCAGGCGCTCAGCCAGGTCGCGGGCAAGGTTGATCGAGGCCGGCGAGATCTCGGCCACGCTGCCCAGCGGCGCCCCTTGCACGGCCTCCGGGATCAGGGCCTGGGCCGGCGAGGGCTGGGCGGCGCGCACGAAGCGCAGCCCGCCGTCCGGTCCCAGGCTGACCAGGCGTTCGCGCCAGCCCTCGATGGTGCGCTCGAACTGGCGGATGGGCAGGGCGTCGAAAAGCTCGTTGGCCACCACGATGGCCGGCCCCGGCGGCACCTCGTTGAAGTGCTGGTGCCAGCTCACCTGGTGGTCCGCCAGCGCAGTCCCTTGAAGAGTGCGCAGCACCGGGCTGGTTTCCACCAGATGCAGGCGCGCCGCGGTGAGGAAGGGCGGCACCAGGCGTCCGGCCCTCAGCGCGTCGGCCATCAGGGTACCGCGGCCGGGGCCGATCTCGACCAGGTGGAACTCGGCCGGCGCGCCCATTTGCCGCCACAGCTCGGCGCACCACAGCCCGATCAGCTCGCCGAACATCTGCGACACCTCCGGTGCCGTGATGAAGTCGCCCTGCAGTCCGAAGGGATCGCGGGTCATGTAATAGCCCCAGCGCGGATTGCCCAGCGCCTCGGCCATGTAGCGGTCGATGCCGATGGCGCCTTCGCTGGCGATCAGGTTGGCGAGGTGGCGGCCCAGCCCGGCCGCTTCAGCTGCTTCGGGCACGGACGATCAGGACCAGGCCAAAGAGCAGCGCCGGCAGCGACAGCCACTGGCCCATGGTGGCGCCCAGCGCCAGCAAACCCAGATGGGCGTCGGGTTGGCGGAAAAACTCGACCAGGAAGCGGGCCAGGGCGTAGCCCACGAGAAAGGCGCCGGTGATCAGTCCCGGCCGCCGGCCGGCTTCGATGCGCCGCGCCAGCCACCACAGCAGGCCGAACAGCACCACGCCCTCGAGCGCCGCCTCGTAAAGCTGGCTGGGGTGGCGTGGCCGCGAGCCGGCACCGGGAAAGATCATGGCCCAGGGCACGTCGCTGGGCCGGCCCACCAGCTCGGCATTGATGAAGTTGGCCAGGCGGCCGAAGAAAAGCCCGATCGGCACCGCCCCGGAGACCATGTCCGAAAGCCCCAAAAGGGCCACGCCGCGGCGCCGGGCAAACAGTATCATGGCCACCATGACGCCGAGCAGGCCGCCGTGGAAGGACATGCCGCCCTGCCACAGCTTGAGCGCCTCGAGGGGATGGGCCAGATAGAAGTCGGGGCGATAGAAAAGCGCGTAGCCCAGGCGTCCGCCCAGCACCACGCCGATGGCCGCCCAGACGAGAAAGTCATCGACCTGGCCGGCCGTCATGGCGGCGCCCGACCGGCGGCTCTGGGCCAGCATCCAGCGCCAGCCCAGCATCAGGCCGGCGACGTAGGCCAGGCCGTACCAGCGGATGGCCAGCGGCCCGAAGGAGACCAGCACCGGGTCGATGCTGGGATAGGGGATCAGGGCGAGGGCGGCGGCAAGCATGCCCGGGTTTTTGGCACGGCCACCGCCTGGCGGCAAGCGCAAGCCCGTATTTCTCACCGGGTCACGGGCAGCAAAGCCCCCAGGTGATGTGATCCGCAAGGAAAAGACCGAAGAGCGTAGTGGTACTACGCGCTTCGGTCTTTGACGTAGCGGGCGCGCACCTGGGCGCGACCCTTCGGGCGTCGCTGTCGCACCGACAGGGTGCGTCACGCTGCTTGCCCGATGTCCCACATCGCGCTTTGCTGCGCTCCTACCCTGTCGGCGCGACAGCGACGCGCAGGCCATGACCCGGTGAGAAATGCGGGCTAGACTTGCGGCCGGTCCGCCAGCGCCCCATATTGGCGGCAATTCGATCGCCCTTTGATCCCTGTGGTCCCTGTGGCCCCTGTGGGCCCTCTCAACGGACAGCCATCATGAAACCCACCAACAAGCTCCTCGACGACCTGGCGCGCGTCGCCACCAGCACGCTGGGCACCCTGCAAGGCGTGCGCGAGGAAATGGAGCAGCGCCTGCGCGAGCAGTTCGAGCGCATCCTCAACAGCATGGACCTGGTGACGCGCGAGGAATTCGAAGCCGTGCGCGAGATGGCGGCCCGGGCGCGCCAGGAGAACGAGGCCCAGGCCAAGCGCCTGGCGGTTCTGGAAAAAGCCACAGGGAGGAAAAAGGCGCCGGCCAAGAAGGCTGCCACCAAGAAGGCTCCGGCCAAGAGAGCCGCCGCCAAGAAGGCTCCGGCCAAGAAAGCCGCCGCCAAGAAGGCTCCGGCCAAGAAAGCCGCCGCCAAGAAGGCTCCGGCCAGGAAAGCCGCCGCCAAGAAGGCTCCGGCCAGGAAAGCCGCCGCCAAGAAGGCCCCGGCCAGGAAAGCCGCCGCCAAGAAGGCCCCGGCCAGGAAAGCCGCCGCCAAGAAGGCCCCGGCCAGGAAAACCGCCGCCAAGAAGGCCCCGGCCAAAAAAAGCCGCTGAGCGGCCCGCTGAGCGGCCGCAAATCTTATCCCCAAGTTTCTTCGCGGCCGGCGAAATGGGTGCTTGCGTCCGAGTCCCGAGTTTGGCAACCTACAGCCCATAGTGTCTCGGCGTCCCTGCCATACTAGATGTTGGGGCCGGGCGGGGGATGAGGAGGGGCCTTCCGGGCATGAGCGCGCAACTCGAAACCGCCGCTGTCGACATTGGCAACCCGCTCGATCTGGTCGAGCAGTTCGCCCACGCCAACTCCTGGCCCTATGACCGGCCCAGCGAGGAGGAGTTGGCGGCCGGGGTCGACGGCCACTGGAACCGCTATCAGCTGTGGTTCGTCTGGCGCGAGGACATCTCCAGCCTGCAGGTCAGCTGCTCGTTCGACATGAAGGTCGCGGCACACCGCTTCGAGGAAGCCTGCGCGCTGCTGGCCCGGGTCAACGTGCGGCTTTGGCTGGGGCATTTCGATCTCTGTCCCGATGACGGCGTGTTGATGTTCCGCCACACCCAGTTCATGGGCGAGTGCTCCGAGGCGGCGCGCAACCAGATCGAGGCGCTGGTCGAGATTGCGCTGACCGAGTGCGAACGGTTTTTTCCCGCCTTCATGTTTTTGCTCTGGGGCGGCAAGGGGCCGGAGGACGCCCTGGCCTCGGCCATGCTCGAGACGGTGGGCGAGGCCTGAGGCGTGTCCGGTACTGGCCCGCTGCTGCTGGTGGGTTGCGGCAAGATGGGCGGCGCCCTGCTGGCAGGCTGGCTCGACCAGGGCATGGCGGCGGACGAGATCACGGTCATCGAGCCGCTGGCAGAAGTGTCGGCGGATGTCACCACCGTCAGCGAAGCCGCGGCCCTGCCCGTCGACTTCACCCCGGCCGTTACCGTCGTGGCCGTCAAGCCCCAGACCATGGACCAAGCCCTGGCGCCGCTGGCCGGACGCGACGCTGTGGCTGGGGGCTTGGTGCTGTCGATCGCCGCCGGCAAGACCATCGGCTATTTCGAAAGGATCTTCAGCGCCCAGACAGCCATCGTGCGGGCCATGCCCAACACCCCGGCGGCGGTGGGCCGAGGCATCACGGTGCTGTCTGCCAACGCCGCCGTCACGCAAGCCGGGCGCCAGCTGTGTGGCCAGCTCATGAGCGCCGTCGGCGAGATCGCCTGGGTCGAGGACGAGGGCCTGATGGATGCCGTCACGGCCACCTCGGGGAGCGGCCCGGCGTATGTTTTCCTGCTCATCGAGACGCTGGCGGAGGCTGCGGCGGCGGCCGGCTTGGAGGCCGGTCTGGCGCTCAGGCTGGCCCAGGCCACCGTCAGCGGTGCCGGCGAGCTGGCCCGACTGGCCGACGAGTCGGCAACGCAGTTGCGCCAAAACGTTACCAGCCCCGGCGGCACCACGGCGGCGGCGCTCGAGGTGCTGATGGCCGGGGACGGATTGCAGCCCCTGATGACCCGGGCAGTGGCGGCGGCCACCCGGCGTTCGCGCGAGTTGGCGGGGTAACCCCAAACCATTCAACACCTCTCGCACCCGAGGGAGGCATGGCATGCCTGAAATCGAATATTTCTACTCCGCCCATTCCGCCTTCGCCTATCTCGGCTCGGCCGCTTTCATGAAAATCGCCGAGACTGCCGGCCGCGCCATCGTGCACCGGCCGATGGACCTGGGGCGGGTGGTCGAGAGCGTCAGCGCCGTGCCCTTTGGCAACCGCAGCACCGGCCACCGGGCCTATTTCTTCGGCCGCGAGATCCAGCGCTGGTCTGAGGAACGCCAGGCGCCGGTGATGGACGGCATACCGACCCACCATGCCAACGACACCAGGCTGGCCAACGGCATGCTGATCGCCGGGCTGACCGAGGGGCTGGTGGTCGACCGGTTGGCCCATGCCATGCTCGAGGCCCACTGGCGCGACGATGCCGATCTGGCCGATGCCGCGACGCTGGCGGCACTGGCCCGGAGACTGGGCCTGGATCCCGAGCCGCTGCTGCGGGCCGCCACCTCACCGGCCGTGCAGGCCACATACGAGGCCAACACCGAGGAAGCCATCCGGCGTTCGGTCTTCGGCTCGCCCACCTATTTCGTCGACGGCGACATGTTCTACGGCCAGGATCATTTGGCCCAGGTCGAGCGGGCCTTGCGCCAGCCCTACGCCGGCGACTGGCCCTGAACCGTGGGCCAAGCGTTATTGGCAGATCCGACCGCGGCTGGGTGACGACGCCGATTCCTGCTATCATGGGGAATCCACGAGATTCGCTTGGGCAGGAGCATCACATGGCGCGCAAAACCGACATCCCCGGCCGTATCGTCGAGGCCGCACTGAGCCTGGCCGCGGCCCAGGGCTGGCGCCAGACGGGCATGGCCGACATCGCCGGCCAGGCCGGACTCGAGCTGGCCCAGGTCTACCAGGCGGTGCCGGGCAAGGCGGCGGTGCTGACGCAATTTTTGCAGCGCATCGACCAGGCCATGCTGGCCGACGGTGCGGCCGAGCCCGAGGCCGAAGCACGCGACCGCCTCTTCGAGGTCGTCATGCGGCGTTTCGATGCACTCGGGCCCTACAAGGAGGGCGTCGCCGCCATCCTGCGGGGCGGCGTCGGCGATCCCTTGATGCTGGCCTGCTCGGGCCTGGCCTACCGGCGCTCGCTGGGCTGGATGCTGGAGGCCGCCGGCATCGGCTCGAGCGGCCCCTGCGGGGCGCTGCGGCGCGCCGGCCTGGCGGCCGTCATGGCCGGCACGGTGCGGGTCTGGCTGAAAGACGAAAGCGAGGACATGGCGGCCACCATGGCGCACCTCGACAAGCAGCTCGACCGTGCCGAATGGTTGGCCACGAGGTTGTTGCCCGGCCGCCGCGGCGCCAGGGAGGAGGAACCCGAGGCCGCTTGATCGCTATTCCGCCTTGCCCACCTTGAACGAGCCCCGGCAGCCGTAGGAAAACGCCGTCCACTTGCCCTTGCCCGTGCCCGAGGCGAGGTCGAGGGTGCCCTCGAAGTCGGCCACCGAGCTATCGATCTCCAAGTTGCCCTCGGCGTCGATCTTGCCCTGACCTGCCCCCAAGGTTTGTACCATATCCTATGTTAGTCTGTTTGCCATCCGTTCTGAGGCCCGGTTCGGCCGCAGCCCATCAACAGCGAAGGCCGGAACGGGCCGGTGGTGCAGAATAGTCTCCGGCGCCGGTGGCC
>JASLXG010000211.1 GCA_030740435.1 Alphaproteobacteria bacterium
AGATAGGCTTGGTAGTCGCGTTCCTCGAAAAACACCCGCTGGCGGCGATTGCCGCGCTGGGTGACATGATGCGGCCAACCCGCGACGACGATACGTGCCTGTCTCGCCATGGCTCTCTCCTTCTTCATCGTATTGCTCCAATGGAGCCTATGAAAGGATTAGAGCGATTTTTCAGCCGGAACCGGAGAGAAAGCCAAAAAAACACTGGCCACCAAGTGAATAAGTGGGGACAGGGACCACTTTCCACAGGAACCACTTTCGAATGTGGGGACAAATGTGGGGACAGGGACCACTTTCGCAGGGATCACTTTCAGGGACCGCCTTTAGGGGGCCTTTTCCGGTCAGGGCCAGACCTGGACGTAGGCCGAGCGCTCGCGTTCGGAGACGGCGCCGAAATTGGCTTCGTATTCGCTTTTCAAATCGGCGTACTCGGGCGACTCGAGAAAGCGCTCGAAGGTGGCCTCGTCGACGAACTCGTAGACCGCCTGATAGTGCCATTTCTGGTCGCCCAACAGGTGCTTGTAGCGCTTGGCGCTGACGGCGCCGTTGAAGCGCAGCAGCTGGGGGCAGTGCTCGCTTTCGTACCAGCGATTGAAGGCCTCTTCCTGGTCCGGGGTGATGGTGGCCTTGACGACGAAGATAACGGGCATGGTGGGCTCCTTTGTCTCGGGCTGGGGGATCACTAGAGTGGAACGAACGTCCACCAGCAATCAATGGATCAGCAACATGCGCCTCGATAACAAGACCGCTGTCATCAGTGGCGGCGCCCAGGGCATCGGCCTGGCCATCGCCCGGCGCTTTGCCGCCGAGGGCGCCCGAGTGGTGCTCGGCGACCTGCAAATCGAAAAGGGCGAAGCGGCAGCGGCGACCATCGCGTCAGAGGGCGGCCAGGCGCAATTCGTGCCCTGCGATGTCGGCGACGCGGGTGACGCCGCCGCCCTGGTGGCGGGCGCCGTCGAGCACTTCGGCACGGTCGACATCGCCATCGCCAACGCCGGCATCAGCCACCGCGCCGATTTCCTCGAACTCGACCCGGCCGACTTCGAGCGCATCATGCGGGTGAATCTTATGGGCGTCTTTCACATCGGCCAGGCGGCGGCCCGCCAGATGGTCGCCCAAGGCGAAGGCGGCGCCATCGTCAACATGGCCTCGATCAATGCGCTGACCGGCATTCCCGACCAGGTGCCTTACGGCGTCAGCAAGGCGGCCGTCAACGGCCTCACCCGGCTGATGGCCATTGCCCTTGCCGACAAAGGCATTCGCGTGAATTCCATCGGCCCTGGCAGCGTCTCGACCGAGCTCTCGCGCGAAATGGTCTTCAACGACCCGGAGAAGAAACGCACCGCACTCAGCCGCACGCCGCTGGGCCGCCTGGCCGAGGTCGAGGAAATCGCCGCCGTGGCGCTTTTTTTGGCGTGCGAGGATTCCTCATACGTCACCGGCCAGTGCCTCTACGCCGACGGCGGCCGCCTGCCGCTGATGTACACCGTGCCGGTCACGAAATAGCGCGCCGCTAAAACTCCGCGGCTATTCCCGGAACCTTGACCCGCACCCGGTAGAGCGACGACGAACAGGCCAGGAACAGACTGCACATGTCGTCGTCGCCCCAGGTGAAGTTGGCCGTCACCGCCGGGGTGCGGATGACGCCCAGGCAGTTGGCGGCAGGATCGAAGACGTGGACGCCGCCGGGGCCCGAGCAATAGACGTTTTCGGCGCTGTCGATCTTGAGGCCGTCGGGCCCGCCATCGCCCTCGCCGGTGGTCTCGGCCCAGAGCCGGCTGTTGGAGATGGAGCCGTCGGCGCCGACGTCGAAGACGCGGATGTGCATGCGCTCGGTGTCGTTGACGAAAAGCCGGCTTTCGTCGGCCGAGAAACACAGCCCGTTGGGCTGGGCGAAATCGTCGGCCAGCAGCATCAGGGCCTGGTGAAGGTTTTGGCTCTGTTGAGCGATGCGATAGACGCCCTGGAAGTCGAGGTCCTGTTCGCGCGGCACACCGTAGTATTCGTTGCGGCCGTAGGTCGGGTCGGAAAAGTAGATGGCGCCGTCGCGCTTGACGATGATGTCGTTGGGGCTGTTGAGCTCCTTGTCTCCGTAATGCGTGGCCAGCACGCTGATCGAGCCGTCGGCCTCGGTGCGGCTGACGGCGCTGGTGGCGTGCTCGCAGGTGACGATGCGGCCCTCCCGGTCCCAGGCGTTGCCGTTGGCCATGTTGCTGGGCTGGCGGAACGTCGTGATGCCCTCGGCGGCACTCCAGCGCCGCATGTGGTTGCCCGGCATGTCGCTGAAGATGAGAAAGTTGTCGTGCGGATGCCAGATCGGTCCCTCGGTGAAATCGAAGCCCGAGCCCAGTTCCTCGAATTCGACGCCGTCGCCGACAACCGAACGGAACCGGTCGTCGCGAACTTCGACGGTCATGACGCCTCCTCGTTGAGCTCTTTGACCGACTTCTCGCCGACGTACCATTCCTCGGCCGTGATGTCCTGGAAAACCACCCAGATGGCCTCCTTGGGGATCTCGGTGACGTCGTTGATGGTGTCGACCACGCGGCGGCTGATCTCGTCCTTCTTGGCTTGGCTGTGGCCCTCGACGATGCGGATGTTGACGAACGGCATTTTTTCGCTCCCCTTGTCGTTGCCTGTATTGTTGGCCCGGATACTATCAAGTTTGCCGGAGGATCGTCACTCATGCCGCTCTTGGGTCAAGCCTTTCTCGCCATCTGGAACGACGTCACCCCGGGTTGGGACGACGAGTTCAACCTTTGGCACACCCGCGAGCACATCCCCGAACGGGTAGGCGTCGAGGGTTTTCTGCGCGGCCGCCGCGGCGTCGACTGGCAGGGCAAAGGGCAGCGCTATTTCATGCTTTACGAGGCCGAAGACCTCGAGGTCTTCCGTGGCCCCAGCTATTTGCAGCGCCTCAACAACCCCTCGCCCTGGACGCAGCAGGTCATGCCCGAGTTTCGAAATTTCGTTCGCGGTGCCTGCCGGCCGCTGGTCTCCGGGGGCCTCGGCCTGGGCGGCGCCATGGCGACCTTGCGCTTTGGCCAAGTCGCTGCCGGGACAAAACTGGTTCGCTTGGCCCCGGATATCCTCGACTTGCCCGGCATTACCGCCGTCCACATCGGAGAGGCCGAGGACGCTGTCACCAACCAGCCGACCAACGAACGCCAAATGCGCGAGGCCACCGACGACGACACTTTCGCCGCCCTGGTGATCATCGAGGGCCTGGGCCGGCGGGAATTGGAGGCACAATTGCCAACCATCCAGGCCGAGATGGCGGAACGGGCCGCCGAAGAGCCCGAGGTCGGAATTTACGAAACGGCGTTCGTTCTCGATAGCGACTAACGGCGGTAGCTCACCAGCTCGATGGTCGTACCCCAGGGCGCGCGGGTGTAGCGGTAGCGATCATCCGGCCCGCAGTCCGGATCGGGCATGCGGTGCGGCCCGCTCATCAGCTCGCCGCCGTTTTCCTCGATGCGCCGGCAGGCACCATCCATGTCGTCGACGAAAATGGCCAGGTGCTGCAGGCCGAAATCGCTGGGGCTGAGCGGCGGCGCCTGCTCGGGCGCCCAATATTCGAAAAGTTCGATGCGCGGCCCTTCGGGCAATCGCAGCATGCGGGCCGCCCGCATCTCGGCGCCTGACGGCAGGCCGAGGCTTTGTTCGACCCTCTCGCCCTTGGCCGGCTTGGCGCTCTTGGCCCACACTTCCTGCTCGGTCTCGGCTGCGAAGACGGCGGCGAAATATTCCGTTGCCGCCTCCAGGTCGGGCACCGTGATGCCGACGTGGTCGATGCCGCGGGTTCCTTCGGTCATGGCGATCCCCGTTTCAGGCGGTAAGATCGCCATGGTAGCGCGGAACCACGAAGGAGCGAGAGATATCGTCATGAGCGTACCCATCGCCGTCATCGGCGCCGGCATCATCGGCGCCCGCCACGCCCGCCTGACCGCGGCCGAGCCCGAATGCCGCCTGCTGGGGTTGGCCGATCCCACCCCGGCCGCCGCCGAATTGGCGGCCGAACTGGGTGTGGCGCATTATGCCTCGGCCCAAGCCCTGCTCGAGAAGGAGAGCCCCGAGGGCGTCGTCATTGCTGCACCCAACGCACTCCACCTGCCCATCGGCAGGATGTGCGCGGAACGCGGCATCCACTTGCTGGTGGAAAAACCGGTGGCCGAGAGCGTGGCCGCCGGTCGCCAACTGGTCGAGGCGGCCGAGGCCGCCGGCGTCGCCATGATGGTCGGCCACCACCGCCGCTTCGACCCCGCCCTGGATGCCGCCAAGCAGATCGTGGCCGACGAGATCGGCGATCTGGTTGCGGTCTCGGCCATGTGGTCGGCATTGAAGCCCGATCCCTACTACGACGTCGCCTGGCGGCGTGAGGCCGGCGGCGGACCGGTACTGATCAACATGATCCACGACATCAACGCGCTGCAACATATCTGCGGCCAGATCGCCAGCGTCTACGCCGAGACCGTGCCCAGCCGCCGCGGCCACCCGGTCGAGGACACGGCCGCCGTGGTGCTGCGCTTTGCCGGTGGCGCCATCGGCACCATCATGCTCACCGACGCCGCACCCTCGCCCTGGGGCTGGGAGGCCGGCACCAACGACAACCCCGGCATCGCCGCCTCGGGCCAGAACTGTTATCGCTTCGTCGGCACCACGGGTGCGCTGGATTTCCCCAACCTGACGCTCTGGCGCCACGACGGCGAGATCCCCGGCGGCTGGCAACTGCCCTACACAAGTGAGGCGCGTCCCACAGGCGAGCGCGATTCCCTGACCTGGCAGTTACGCCACTTCTGCCGCGTCGTGCGGGGCGAGGAGGAACCCCGGGTTTCGGGGCGCGAGGGCCTGGCTACGTTGGCCGCCACCATGGCGGTGCACGAATCGGCCAGCAGTGGTCGCCCAGTCAGCCTGGAATCATAGGGAGCGGTGGGAGCACGTTCACGGTATTTTGTTTAGCCTCGCGAACGGCATTTGGGCTAGATCGGTGGCAAAAGCGAAAGGTGATCTGATGATGCGTACGGTTTTTTTGCGCTCGGCGTTCTTCTTGGCTTTGTTCGCGCCCATCGCGGCAGAGGCGGGCGAGGGCAATGTTCTTTATTCGCCGCAGGCGGTGAAAGCAGCGCTGGGCCAGGGTTGCTCGGTGCTGCTCCATTTCACCGCCAAATGGTGAACCACCTGCCGCCGCCAGATCCGTGTGATCGGGGCATTGAGGTCGGCCAACAGCGCCTATGACGAAAAAATCACCTTCATCGACGTCGATTGGGACGACCACCGCCGCTCGCCGATTGCCAAGAAACTGAAGATTATCCGCCAGTCCACGCTGGTGATGTTCACGGGCAAGAGCGTCGACGAGGGCGAGGCCGGCAGGCTGTTCGCCCGCACCGCCGAGGCCGAAATCAAGGGCCTGCTCGACAAGGGCCTGCAAGCCAAACCGGCCGGCGGCAAACCCTGTTCAGGGTAGCAGCGCCGGCCTTCAGCCCCCGTAGCGCGCTTCCAGGTGGGCCCGGAAGGCCGCCGTGCCCAGCGGCGCACCTGTCGCCCGGGTGATGATCTCGCTGCTCGAAAGCGACGAGCCCAGCGCGTGCACGTGGGGCCGCAGCCAGGCCATCAGCGGCCCGAAATCGCCCCGCCCCAGGGCCTCGGGAATGCCGGGCTCGGCGGCCCGGGCGGCGGCGAAGAATTGTGCCGCGGCCAGGGCGCCCAGGGTATAGGTGGGGAAATATCCGAAGGCCCCTTCGGGCCAGTGGATGTCCTGCAGGCAACCCATGCGGTCGTTGGCAGGGGTTAGGCCGAGCAACGCCTGCATGCCGTCGCGCCAGGCGCCGGGCAGCTCCGCCACCTGCAAGTCATCCGCCAGCAGCGCCCTTTCCAGGCGCGTGCGCAGGATGATGTGCAGCGGATAGCTGACCTCGTCGGCGTCGACGCGGATCAGGCTGGCCTCGACCCGGTGGCTCGCGCGGATCAGGTTTTCGGCCTGCCAGGCCGGACCCGCCACGGCGAAGGCCTGGCGCAGCTCGGGCGCCAGCCAGGTCAGGAATTCGGGGCTGCGGCAGGCCTGCATCTCGACGATCAGGCTTTGGCTTTCATGCAGCGTCATGCCGCGGGCCTGGCCCACCGGCTGGCCGCGCCAGCTCGCCGGCAGGCCGCGTTCGTACATGGCGTGTCCGCCCTCGTGCAGCACCGCCATCAGGGCGTGGGAGAAATCCTCCGCCCGGTAGCGCGTGGTCAGGCGCACGTCGTCGGCCGTGCCGCCGGTGAAGGGATGGTGGCTCTCGTCGAGGCGGCCGTGATCGAAGTCGAAGCCCAGCGCCGCCAGCAACTCGGGCGCCAGCGCGCGCTGGGCGGCCGGGGAGATCTCGGCCTCGAAGGGCAACGCCGGAGAGAGCTTTTGGCGCTCCACCGTGGCGGCCAGGAATTCGGGCAAAAAGGCCTCGAGCTCGGCGAAGATCGGTGCGATCTGGGCCCAGGTGGTGTCCGGGTCGTAAGCCTCCAGCAGGGCATCGTAAGGCGCGCAGCCAAAGGCCTCGGCTTTGGCTTGGGCCGCCTGACGCGTCAGCGCGACGACGCTTTCGAGGTGTGCTTGGAGGCTGGCGAAGTCGTCGTCCTCGCGGGCCTGGCGCCAGGTCATTTCACAGGCCGAGGCCGCCTGGCTGAGGGCCTCGACCAGGCTGCCGGGAAGGGCCGTGGCGTGGCGCCAGCGCCGCCGCATCTCGCTGCGGTTGGCGGCCTGCCAGGGATCCAGGGATTGGGCTTCGGCGCGCTGCAAAAGCTCGCCGACCTCCGGCGCCAGCAGCAACTCGTGGCTCAGCCCGGCCAGGCTGGCGAGCTGGTCGGCCCGGGCCGAGGCACCGCCCGGCGGCATCATGACGGCGCCGTCCCACTGCAACTGCGCCTGGGCCCCGGCCAGGTCGTCGAGGCGCTTGAAGCGCCGCTCGAGCTCAGTGTAGGCGCTCATGGCAGGGTCCCCAGGCGGCGGCGGAAAAGCACGAATATCACCACCAACACCGCCGCCAGGGCAAACCAGGTGAAGGCGTAACGCTGGTGGTTGTCGACCAGTTGATGGCGGCCAAGCCCGCCCAGCGGCAGGCCGCCCGGATGGGGCCCAGCGTCGGCCTCGACCAGCACGGGCGCCAACTCGAGGCCCACCTGGCGGGCCATGGCAGCCAGGTCGACGACGAACCAGGTGTTGCCGGCGTCGTCGTTGTCGGGCGTGAAGGGGCCGCGGGGAAAGTGCACCCGGGCAATGCCGGACAGGCTGACCGAGCCCGGGATCTGGCCCTCGGGCCGGCTGGCCGCATGGCGTAGCGCCAGCGGCACCCAGCCGCGGTCGACCAGCACGGCCGGACCCTGGGGCCTGATCAGCGGCGTCAGCACGTGTATTCCGGCGACGCCCTGATGGCTGCGGCCATAGAGCTGGAGCTCGCTGTCATGGGCGAAACGGCCCTCCAGGCGCACCCGGCGGAAATCGAAATCGGCACCCGGCGCCGACGGCAGCAGCACTTCGGGCCGGGCCAGGCTGGCGGCCCGTTCGGACTTGAGGGCGGCTTTCCATTCGGCGCGCTGGAGCTGCCAGCCGCCGAGCGCCAGCAGCGCCGCCAGCAGGGGCCAAAAGGTCAGCGCCGACCAGCGCCGGGCGTCACTGGAGATGGCCTTACTCCCCCGCCTTGTGATGGAACTGCAGCGCGATCAGCACGGCCTTGAAGGGCCGCAACAGCCAGAGCGAAAGCCCCAGCACGGTGGGTGTCCAGAGCACCATATGGAGCCACACCGGCGGCCCGAATTCGAGTTCCACGATCAGGGCCGCGGCGACCACCACAAAGCCCACCAGCATGACCACGAAGACGGCCGGTCCGTCGCCCGAATCCCGGGCCCCGAGATCGAGGTCGCATTCGTTGCAGCGCGGCGCCACGGTCAGATATCCGGCAAACAGCTTGCCCCGGCCGCAGCCCGGACAGCGGCAGCGCAGGCCAGCGAGAAGTGGTGAAACCCGCGGCGCCTCTTCAGCCACCAAATCGCCTAGCTGCCGCCCCACCAATAGATGCAGCTGAAAAGGAAGAGCCAGACCACGTCGACGAAATGCCAATACCAGGCGGCCGCCTCGAAGCCGAAGTGCTGCTCGGGCGTGAAATGGCCCTTGTAGGCCCGCACCAGGCAGACGGTGAGAAAGATGGTGCCGACGATGACGTGCAGGCCGTGGAAGCCGGTAGCCATGAAGAAGGTCGAGCCGTAGATGCCGCCGGTGAAGGCAAAGGGCGCGTGAATGTATTCGTAGGCCTGCAGCGCCGTGAAGGCGGCGCCCAGGATGACGGTCAGCCAGAGCCCGTTGATCAGGCCCTGGCGGTTGCCCTGGCGCAGCTCATGATGCGCCCAGGTCACGGTGCAGCCCGAACTCAGCAGGATGATGGTGTTGAGGAAGGGGATGGTCCAGGGGTTGAAGGCCTCGATGTCGGCGGGCGGCCAGACGCCGCCGATGGCCTCGGTGGGGAACAGGCTGGCGTTGAAGAAGGCCCAGAACCAGGCCACGAAGAACATCACCTCGGAGGCGATGAAGAGCACCATGCCGTAGCGCAGGCCGAGCTGCACCACCGGCGTGTGGTCGTCGTTGAAGGTGGCTTCCTGGATCACGTCGCGCCACCAGACGAACATGGTGTAGAGCGTCATGGCCAGGCCGATGGGCAGCACCCAGATCGTCATGTCGTGCATGTACATGATCAACCCAGCGGCCAGCACCAGCGCCGAAAGGGCGCCCAGGGCCGGCCACGGGCTGGGCTCGACGAGATGGTAGTCATGATCCTTAGCGTGGGTATCGGCCATGGCTCGGGAACTCCTGCAAGCGGCTGATCATCGCCCGTTGTCCGTCTCGGGCGGACGGGCGAAGAAGGTGTAGGAAAGGGTGATGGTGTCGACGCCGTCGAGGTCGCGTTCGTTGACGATCTCGGGGTCGATGAAGAACGACACCGGCATGTCGGCGCTTTGGCCGGCGGCCAGGGTCTGTTCGGTGAAGCAAAAACACTCGATCTTGTTGAAGTAGGGCCCGGCGATGTGCGGTGTGACGTTGAAGGTGGCGCTGCCGGTGATGCTGTGTGGACTGGGGTTGTGGGCCCGGTAGAAGGCCAGGCTCTCTTCGCCCAGGCGCAGCCTGACCTGGCGC
Source organism: Alphaproteobacteria bacterium (assembly GCA_030740435.1). Taxonomy (NCBI): domain Bacteria; kingdom Pseudomonadati; phylum Pseudomonadota; class Alphaproteobacteria; species Alphaproteobacteria bacterium. Next base: position 9,155 of record JASLXG010000211.1, read on the forward strand.
TGGAGGGGCGCGAAGCGCCAGGGCATGCCGCGCGCCGTGTCGGCGTTGAACTGCACCGTGATGACGCGGTCCAGCACCTCGGTCGGGGCCGGGGCCGCCGTGGCGACGCGCGAGGTGCCGCCGTAGCCAGTAACCTGGCAGAACAGGCTGTAAAGCGGCACCGAGGCGAAGGCCAGGCCGGCCATGCCGAGTACCAGGCCGGCCAGCAACAGCGCCGTACCGTGGCGGCCGAGCCGAGGGCCTTTAGCGGCGCTCATCCCGCCGCTCCTTGAAGCTTGACGATGGTGATGACGAAAAACAGCACCGCCAGCGCCAGCAGCACGCCGCCCAGCGCCAGGTTGCGCTGGCGCAGTTTGCGTTGCCCCTCGTCGGCCACCATCTCAGACCGAACCCAGCAGGCCGCGGTCGACCAGCATCAGGGCGAAGAGGAGAAAGAGATAGAGGATGGAAAAGCCAAAGAGGCGGCGTTCGGCGCCGGGCCGAGCCTGCCAAACGGCCCCTGCCGCCAGCACCAGGGCGCCGCCCAGCCCCAGCGCCACGACGCCATAAAGCGCGCCGACGGTGCCCAAGGCCCAGGGCGCCAGCGTCAGCGGCAGCAGTGCCAGGCTGTAGGCCAGGATCTGGCGCCGGGTCTCGCGCGCGCCCCGCGCCAGCGGCAGCATCGGCACCCCGGCGCGGGCGTAGTCGTCGCTGCGCAAGAGCGCCAGCGACCAGAAATGCGGCGGCGTCCAAAACGCGATGATGGCCACCAGGGCCAGGGGTTCGAGCCCCACTTGGCCGCTGGCGGCGGCCCAACCGATGAGCGGCGGCAACGCTCCGGCCAAGCCGCCGATTACGATGTTCTGGGGTGTCCGGCGCTTCAGCCAGATGGTGTAGACGAAGACGTAAAAGGCGATGGTGAAAGCCAGCAACAGCGCTGGCAGCCAGCCCACGGCCAAGCCCATCAAGGCCACCGAGGCAACCGCCAGGCTGACGCCGAAGCCCAAGGCATCGCCCGGCGCCACCGCGCCACGGGGCAGCGGGCGGTCGCGGGTGCGGGCCATGAGGGCGTCGATGTCGGCCTCGTACCACATGTTGATGGCCCCCGAGGCACCGGCTCCCACGGCGATGCAAAGAAGCGCCACGAAGCCCAACACCGGGTGCTGCCCGCCCGGCGCCAGCACCAGGCCGACGAAGGCGGTAAACACCACCAACGACATCACCTGGGGCTTCAAGAGCGCCAGATAGTCGCCCACCCCCGCCACCTGCCGAGCGGCGGAATCCGCTGCCGAGAGGGTCATGCTGGGATTGCCCACCGGCCGCTCCGCCTCCTCAATTCACCTTGGGCAGCTGGTCGTAGGTGTGCCAGGGCGCCGGCGAGGGATGGCTCCACTCCAGCGTCGTCGCACCTTCGCCCCAGGGGTTGTCGGCGCACTTCTCGCCGGCCGCGAAGGTGCGCCAGACGACGATCAGGAACAACAGCGCGCTCAGCCCCGCCACGTAAGCGCCCAGCGAGGAGACCATGTTCCAGCCGGCATAAGCGTCGGGATAATCGGGAATGCGCCGGGGCATGCCGGCCAGCCCGAGGAAATGCATGGGAAAGAGGGACAGGTTGACGCCGATGAACATGGACCAGAACTGCAGCTTGCCCAGCATCTCCGGGTACTGGCGGCCCGACATCTTGCCGATCCAATAGTAGAAACCGGCGAAGACGCCGAACAAGGCGCCTATGGACATGGTGTAGTGGAAGTGGCCGACCACGAAAGCGGTGTCGTGCAATGCCACATCGGCGCCGGCATTGGCCAGCACGACGCCGGTGACGCCGCCGACGGTAAAGAGGAATATGAAGCCCATGGCATAGAGCATGGGCGTCTTGAAATCGATCGAGCCGCCCCACATGGTGGCGATCCAACTGAAGATCTTGATGCCCGTGGGCACGGCTATGACCATGGTGGCGGCCACGAAGTAGGCATCGGCATCGACGTTCATGCCCACCGTGTACATATGGTGGGCCCAGACGATGAAGCCGACGAAGCCGATGGCCACCATGGCGTAGGCCATGCCCAGGTAGCCGAACACCGGTTTCTTGGCGAAGGTCGACACCACCTGGCTGATGATACCGAAGGCCGGGATGATCAGGATGTAGACCTCGGGATGACCAAAAAACCAGAACAAGTGCTGCCAGAGCAGGGGATCACCGCCTTGGCTTGCGTCGAAGAAAGCGGTGTCGAAATTGCGGTCGGTGATCAGCATGGTCAGGCCACCGGCGAACACCGGCAAGGCGAGCAGCAGCAGGAATGCCGTTACCAGGATCGACCAGACAAACAGCGGCATCTTGTGCAGCGTCATGCCGGGCGCACGCATGTTCAAAATGGTGGTGATGAAGTTGATGGCGCCCAGAATCGAAGAGGCGCCGGCCAAATGCAGGCTGAGGATGGCCATGTCGACGGCTGGCCCGGGATGGCCCGACGTCGATAACGGCGCGTAGGCCGTCCAGCCGACGCCGGGGCCGTCACCGACCAGGGCCGAGCCGACCAGCAGCACGGCCGAGGTCGGCAGCAGCCAGAAGCTGATGTTGTTCATGCGCGGGAAGGCCATATCGGGCGTACCGATCAACAGCGGCACGAACCAGTTGCCGAAACCGCCGATCAGCGCCGGCATGATCAAAAAGAACACCATGATCAGTCCGTGCGCCGTCATGACCACGTTGTAGAGCTGGTATTCTTCGCCGAAAACCTGCGCTCCCGGCGCTTGCAGTTCCATCCGCAGCAACATCGAAAAGAGTCCGCCGATGATGCCGAACACCACCGCGAAGACGATGTACATGGTGCCGATGTCTTTGTGGTTGGTCGAATAGAGCCAACGCCGCCAACCTTGGGGATGGGCGTGAGCATGATGCGCCTGGGCGGCGCCTGCGGTTTGGGCCGTTTCGCTCATGGTGCGATATTCCCTTCTCTATTCGCTTGCCGCGGCGCGGCTCGAATGGGCCAACCGGGTCGGCCTGGCCGGCGTCCGGGCGGCATTTTCCTTTTTGGCCTTTTCCACCCAGGCCGCGAAGTCCTGCTTCGAGACGGCCTCCACGGTGATCGGCATGAAACCGTGATGCGAGCCGCAAAACTCGCTGCACTGGCCGTAATAGGTGCCCGGCTTTTCGATCTTGACCCAGGTCTGGTTGAGCCGGCCGGGCACCGCATCCATCTTGATGCCGAAAGCCGGAACGGCCCAGGCATGGATCACGTCACTGGCGGTCACGATGACGCGGATGGTGGTATCGACCGGCAGCACCACGTGGTTGTCGGTTGCCAAAAGCCGCGGCTGACCGGGTTTCAGGTCTTCGGCGGCCACCATGTTGGCGTCCATCTCGAAGTCGCCGTGGTCGGGATACTGATAGCTCCAGTAGAATTGGTTGCCCACCACCTTCAGTGTCATCTCGGCCTGGGGGATGTCCTTCTGGAGATAGAGCAGCTTGAAGGACGGCACCGCGATGACCACCAGGATGAGAATCGGTACCACCGTCCAGGCCACCTCCAGCAGCGTGTGGTGGGCGGTCCTCGAGGGCGTCGGATTGGCCTTGGCGTTGAAGCGCACGATGATGATGGCCAGCAGCGCCATGACGAAAATGGCGATGGCGAAGATGATCACCAGCAACAGTGAATAGAAATCGTCGATGCCGTTCATCACCGGCGTGACCGCCGGCTGAAAGCCGAGCTGCCAGGGTTGGGGCTGGGCCGCCTGGGCGGCCGGGCCGGCCAGGGCGAACGCCGATAGGGCGCCGCTCAAGGCGACGGAAGTTTGCTTCCAAGGCATGATTGAACCTGTCCCCTCATGCGGTTGGGCCGGTGTGGCCGCGGGATGGGGATGTCGGGCTGCGTCGAATTCCACAACCACCAAAATTCCCCTGATTCCTCCCCGAACGGAACGTTGCGCAGAGGCTACAACGGCGCGCCGGAGATTGCCTAGAGCATATCCCATTAGAATACTTGCGCGAAACCGTTTTTTTGGATAACTCAAAACTACTGCCAAAATGGCACAACGCGAAGAAGGCGGGTGGCGTTCTCCCCACACCTTCCTGATTTTTCCAAAGAATCTGGCATCCCTGAGCGGCTGCTCTATGTTGTCGGCCGAAAGGTGTCCTGCCATGACCGATCCGACCATCGCCGCAGAGTTCTTCTTCGAGCGCCACGACCTCGACCGCGGCCGCGTCCAGAGCCTGCTCGACGACGCCCTGGTGGACAGCGACGACGGCGAGCTCTTTCTCGAATACTGCCAGTCCGAGCTGCTGGGCTGGGATGACGGCCGCCTCAAGACGGCCAGTTTCGACACCACGCAGGGTTTCGGCTTGCGCGCGGTGGCCGGGGAATCGACGGGCTATGCCCATGCCAGCGAGCTCTCGGAGGCGGCGCTGGGCCGCGCCGCCGCCGCCGTGGCGGCTGTGCGTGATGGCCACGACGGCAGTTATGCCGCCGATCCCGGCGGCACCAACCGGGCGCTTTATGGCGCCGACAATCCCCTGGGCGAGGCCGCCTTCGAGGACAAGGTGGCGCTCTTGGAAGCCCTCGACGCATACGCCCGAGGCCTGGACGAGCGCGTGCGCCAGGTCTCGGCCACGCTGGCGGCCTCGTGGCAGGTGGTCGAGATCATGCGCCCGGGCGGCCAGCGGGTGGGCGACGTGCGGCCGCTGGTGCGCCTCAACGTCTCGCTGGTGGTGGGCGAGGGCGAGCGCCAGGAAGCCGGCACCTACGGCTCCGGTGGGCGCACGCCGTATGGCGAATACCTGACCCCGGAAACTTGGCAGGCCAGCGTCGACGAGGCCTTGCGCCAGGCCCTGGTGAACCTCGAATCGGTGCCCGCCCCGGCCGGCCAGATGCCGGTGGTGCTGGGCCCGGGCTGGCCCGGCATTCTGCTCCACGAAGCCATCGGCCACGGCCTCGAGGGCGACTTCAACCGCAAGCAGACCAGCGCCTTCTCCGGCCTTCTGGGCCAGCGCGTGGCGGCGCCCGGGGTGACGGTGATCGACGACGGCACCATCGCCGAGCGCCGCGGTTCGCTCAGCATCGACGACGAGGGCACGCCCACCGGCCGCACCGTGCTGATCGAGGACGGCATCCTCAAGGGCTACCTTCAGGACCGCCTCAACGCCCGTCTGATGGGCGTCTCCCCCACCGGCAACGGCCGGCGCCAGGATTACGCCCACGCCCCCATCCCGCGTATGACCAACACCTTCATGCTGGCCGGCGAACGCGAGCCCGAAGAGATCATCAAGAGCGTCGACAACGGCCTTTACGCCGTGGCTTTCGGTGGTGGCCAGGTCGACATCACCTCGGGCAAGTTCGTCTTCACCTGCACCGAGGCCTACAAGATCGAGGACGGCAAGGTCGGCGCCCCGGTCAAGGGCGCGACGCTGATCGGCAACGGCCCCGACGCCCTTACCCGGGTCGGCGCCGTGGCCAACGACATGGAACTCGATCCCGGCATCGGCACCTGCGGCAAGGACGGCCAGGGCGTACCGGTCGGCGTCGGCCAGCCCACCATGCTGATCGAAAGTCTCACCGTCGGCGGCACCGAAGCCGCCTAGGGCGGGTTTTCTCGCCAACTATGGATCACGACGCGCGCCTTGTTGCTCTGCAGCAGACCCTTGCCGAGCGCGGCTTGGCCGGGGCCTTGCTCTTTCAATCCCGCGACGTCTTCTACTACACCGGTACGGCCCAACCAGGCTGGCTGGCGGTGCGGCCCGACGAAGCAGTGCTGTTCGTCGCGTCGGGCCTCGACTTCGCGCAGCGCGACACCGGCTGGGGTGAAGACCGCCTGGTCGAGGAGCGCCGGCTGGAAGCCGTCTGCCGCCGCATGTTCCCCGGCGCCGGCCGCGGCGAAAGCATCGGCATCGAACTCGACGTCATCACGGCGGTCAGCCGCGACGCCCTGGCGGCCTGTTTGGCTGAGCGCGAATTGATCGACATCTCGCCCCAGATCCTGGCCCAGCGCGCCATCAAGGACGCCCAGGAACTGGAATTGCTGGGCGCTGCCTGCCGGGCGCTGGAGGCCGGCCACCAGGCGGCGCTCAGGCACTGGCGGCCGGGCCAGAGCGAGCTCGAGCTTTCCGCCGCCCTGGAGAACGGTCATCGCCTGGCCGGCCACGAGGGCGGCTTTTTCATACGCCAGCCGGGCTTTTTCATGAGCCGCGGGCCCTTCGCCTCGGGGCCCAACATCGGCACCATCTCGGGTCTCGTCTTCACCATCTCCGGCGTCGGCTTAAGCGCCGCCATACCGGCCGGCGCCTCGAGGCGCATCGTCGAGGCCGGCGACCTGGTGGTGGTCGATATTCCGACCAGCGTCGGCGGCTACATGGGAGACCAGTCGCGCACCTATCGCGTCGGTTCGGCCGCCAAGCCCGACGGTGCCAAGCAAGCGCATGCGGCGTTGCGCCAGGTCTCCGACGCCGTCATTGCCGCCATGGTGCCGGGGCGAAGCGGCGGCGAGCTTTACGCCGTGGCCACCCGGGCCGCGGCGGCAAACGACATCGCCGACGCCTTCCTGGCCTTTCCCTCCGGCGCCCGAGCCCACTTCATCGGCCACGGCGTCGGCCTCGAAGGCAACGAGCCGCCCTTCCTGGTCAAAGGCGGCAGCGCCCGCATCGCGACCAACATGGTGCTGACGGTGGAAATCCACGTCTGCCTGGCGGCCGGCCTGATGGTCAAGCTCGAAGACATGGTGGTGGTCGAAGAAGGCGGCGGCCGCTTGCTGACGATCACGCCGCGCGAGCTGATCCAAATCGGGTAGGCGTTTTGTGCGGACCCTCGCCGGGCGGGCGGCGCCGCGCCCTTGGCCGTTGCAGCCGCTGTCGGGGTGTCGGCGGGTGTGCCCTCCCTTAGTTTTTTGTGCTTTGTCATTTAGTGCAACGGGAGCAACGCGACCCACCGCTCCTGCGGCGCGCCCGCGCAGGCAGCGGAGCGCAGCGGAGCCGCCGTGAGCGATAAAAAGCCAACGGGAGCAACGCGACCCGCCGCCCCTGCGGATCGGGTAGGAGGGGGCCTTGCGGCACCCCTCCTCCCACACCACCGTACGTACGGATCCGTATACGGCGGTTCATGAAGTGCGCTGCGGGTGGTGGAGTTGCTCGATG
>JASLXG010000212.1 GCA_030740435.1 Alphaproteobacteria bacterium
TCCCGCTGCACTGGATGAACTCGCCGGGTTGAATGGATGCGGCGGATCCGATCACCGTGACCAGTTCGCGATGCCCCTTCACTTTCACCCTGATAACACAGAAGCCGGTTTCCGGGCTGTGGAAGGTCACCCGTTCGACCAATCCCGAAAGCGGTTCGCGACCGTGGTCCTGGTGGGCGGAGTTGGATTTGAAGCTCATGCTGCGAGCATGCGCGATGGACGGCAGGAATCAAAGCAGGCTCGCTGGCAACGCCACAACCGCTTGTTATTACTAAGAATTTCGCGTCCGCGTGCTCCCCCAGTGCTCCCCCGAACGGAATTTGTTGCGACGCACAAAAAAGGGAAGCCCGCTAACTCTTTGAGTTAGCGGGCTAAACCTGGTGGAGCCAGGCGGAATCGAACCGCCGACCTCTTGAATGCCATTCAAGCGCTCTCCCAACTGAGCTATGGCCCCAGGAGTTGCCGCGCGTCCTCGCGCGGACAGGGGATAATTCGGTTGCGGCGTCGGGAAATCAAGGAAAAAGAATAAATTCCGTTGGCTTCAGCCCTCGGCAGCGGCCTCGTCGGGCTTCTGGTCGACGACCTTGGAGACGTCTTCGCCCTGGCCCAGTTCCGAGGTGTCCTCTATGAGGTCGTTCTCGCCAGCTTCTTCGCCGCCTTCGCTATCTTCGCTGCCGTCACTTTCGACCTCGACCAGTTCGTCGTCGGCCAGATCCTCCTCGCTCTTCTCGACATCGCTCGCGATCTTGGCGATGGCGGTTTCCTTGGGGGCTTCTTCGGCCCTTTTTCTGGCCGCCGGGCGCACCCGTTTGGGCGGCTCGATGCGGATCACGGCCTCGCACTTGGGACAGGTGATCGGATCGCGTTTGAGATCATAGAACCGGGCCTGACATTCCTGGCATTCCCGCTTCTCACCCCAGTCCGGTTTTGTCACGCGTTACCCTCCTGGCGGGTGGCCGAAATCGAGGCATTCCGTTTGCCATGATCGCCGCCCCCTGACAAGCGAAATTCGCGCCGCCCGGGACCGGCCCCGGGCGCGATTGAATCCGCCGGGGCGACCTGATAGGGTCCGCGCCGATCGCCCCCCGGCCCACCGCAATCCGGACCTTTGCTATGAAGATCAACGGCAACGCCATCCGCCCGGGCATGGTCATCGAGCACCGCGAAGGACTTTGGCAGGCGGTCAAGATCCAGCACACCCAGCCCGGCAAGGGCGGCGCCTACCTGCAGGTGGAGCTCAAGAACCTGCGCGACGGCAGCAAGCTCAACGAACGCTTCCGCTCCTCGGAAAACGTCGAACGGGTGCGCCTCGACCAGAAGCAGCATCAGTTCCTCTACGCCGACGACAACCTGCTCACCTTCATGGACGACGAGAGCTACGAGCAGGTGCAGATCGCCAAGCATCTGGTGGGCGAGGCCATCGCCTTCCTGCAGGACGGCATGTCGGTGATGATCGAAAGCCATGAGGGCAGCGCCCTGCGCGTGGAGTTGCCCGAGACCGTAACCCTCGAGGTCAGCGAAACCGAGCCCGCCGTCAAGGGTCAGACCGCGGCCTCGTCGAACAAACCGGCGGTGCTGGAAAACGGCACGCGAGTGATGGTGCCGCCCTTCATCTCGGTGGGCGACCGCATCGTCGTCTATACCATCGACGGAAGTTACGCCAAGCGGGCCGAGGGCTGAGGGTGTCAAATTCGCCCGACCACCCGCTCCGCCTCCCAACCACCCACAGGATACCACAGGGATTATCGATGGGTGGTTGGGAGGGGGAGCGGGTGGCCGGGATCAATCCTGACATGCGCTGAGCCAGAAAAAGGCGCCGCCGTGGCCCACAAATCCGCCCTCGTCAACGTCATGATCGGCGCCGCCCTGAAGGCGGCACGCAGCCTGACGCGCGACTTCGGCGAGGTCGAGAAGCTGCAGGTCTCGAAGAAGGGACCGGCCGATTTCGTCTCCGCCGCCGACCGCCGGGCCGAACAGGTGGTGCTGGCGGAATTGCGCCGCGCCCGGCCCAACTTTTGCTGCCTCAGCGAGGAAGCCGGCGAGATAGCCGGCCCCGACACCTCGAACCGCTGGATCGTCGATCCCCTCGACGGCACCACGAACTTCCTCCACGGCCTGCCCCATTTCGCCATTTCGATCGCGCTGGAGCGCGACCGCGAGCTGGTCGCCGGCGTGGTCTACGATCCCCTGCGCGACGAGATGTTCTGGGCCGAGCGCGGCCAGGGCGCCCACCTCAATGACTACCGCCTGCGGGTTTCGGCGCGCCATCGCCTGGATCAAGCGGTGCTGGCCACCGGCATTCCCCACCAGGGCCGCCAGGGCCAAGACGAGTGCCTGGCCGAAATGCACCAGCTGTTGCCCCGCATCGCCGGCCTCAGGCGCTTCGGCGCCGCGTCGCTGGACCTGGCCTACGTCGCCGCGGGCCGCTACGAGGGCTTCTGGGAGCGTGGCCTCGAAGCCTGGGACATGGCCGCCGGCATCGTTCTGGTGCGCGAAGCGGGCGGCCTGGTGAGCGATCTCGAGGGCGCCGCGCGGATGCTCGAAAAGGGTGGCGTGGTGGTCGCCAACCAGCACCTGCACGGACCGCTGCTGGTGGCCTTGGGCGCGGCCGGCGACACCTAACCCAGTTGCGCAATAGGCCGCCAAACCGGTTGTTCTCACCATACCCCTGAGCTAAGGTGCGGGGCCATGGAATCAGCGGAATCGGACGTGACTCCAGTCAGCTTGAAAAAGTTCAGGGCCAGCCCGACAAGGCTCAGCGGACGCCCTGGTAGAGACCCGCAGCCGGCGCCAAGCAACGCTGTCGGCGGGCTTTTTGGGCTGTTTACCGCCGTCGTGGCCGTCGCGGGCGTTGTTGGCCTCTGCACCCTGGCTCCCGCCGCCGCTCAGGACACGGTGGTGATCGGCGGCAGCGGGCTGCGCGCCGTCGTCGTCGACCTCAGCGTCCTGGATGACAATGGCGGCCGGGCCGGCAAGCGCCAAGAGCTGCTAATGCCGGGCCAGGAAGCGGCGGCCCAAATCATCTTGCGCCCGCCGGGCGGTGCCGCCGGCGCCGGCCACCAGGGCAAGTTGCGCCGGCCGATGCTGCGCCAAACCGAGGCAGCCGGCCGCCGCCTGGCCCGGGCGCCCTCCCGCGCAGCGGCCCGGCCTCAAGTGCGCTCGGCACCGCTGGCGGCGCTGAAAGAAGCGCCGGCGGCACCGCGCCGCATCGAGAAGAAGGCGCCCCCGGCCCCGGCAAAACCCCGCCAGGCACCGCCGCCCCCACCGCCGCCGCCGCCAGCCCCACCGCCGGCCCCGGCAAAGATCGAAAAGGCGCCGCCTGCCATGGCCCAGCCGGCCCCGGTGAAGCCGGTGGCAGCGCCGGCCCCGCCAGCCGCCCCGTCTGTTGTCACGGCCCCGCCCAAGGACAAGGTTGCCTCGTTGCGGCCGGCCACCCGACCGGGGAAGGACGGCCCGCACATGCGCATCGAGTTCGCCGGCGCCAGCACCCGCTTGAGCAGCGCCGCCAAGGACCGCCTGGCGGCCCTGGCCGACGAGCTGGGCTCGGGCAAGGCGCGCCTGCAGCTCAAGGCCTTTGCCGGCGGCAGCGCCGAAACCGCCAGCTCGGCCCGGCGCCTTTCGCTGTCGCGAGCGCTGGCGGTGCGCTCGTTCCTTATCGCCGAGGGCCTCAGGAGCACCCGCATCGACGTCCGGGCGCTGGGCAAGTCGGGGGGCACGGGGCCCGCTGAACGGGTCGACATCATTCTGTTGAAACGGTGACCGACCAGCCCTCAACCGGCAGCCCGGGCAGCGCCGGGGCGGGCCGTGGTGGGCGCCCGCCGATGGTGCGGATGACCCGGCCGCAGCGCTTTCTCACCCGCATGATCCTGTTTCTCATCGCCGTCTTGGGCGTTTGCGCCGCGCTGGCCATGCCGCTGGAGCGCGCTTTCATGGCCAATCCCGGGCTCAACGGCCTGATCGGCGGGGTGCTGGTGTTGGGTATCGGCTACGTCTTCCGCCAGGTCATCCTGCTCAAGCCCGAGGTCGACTGGATCGAAACCTACCGCCGCCGCGAGCCCGGCCTCAGCATCCAAAGCCCGCCGGTGATGCTGGGCCCCATGGCCACCATGCTGGGCGAGCAGTCGGACCGCCTCTCGCTCTCGGCCAACGCCATGCGCTCGCTGCTCGACGGCATCGCCTCGCGCCTCGACGAGGCCCGCGAGACGGCGCGATATTTGATTGGCCTGCTGATCTTCCTGGGCCTCCTGGGCACCTTCTGGGGGCTTCTGGACACGATCAACGCGGTGGGCTCGACGATCCGCGGACTGAGTGGCGAGGGCGGCGACTTCGCGGCGTTATTCGGCAGCCTCAAGGCAGGCCTCGAGGCGCCGCTGACGGGCATGGGAACGGCCTTCTCGTCGTCGCTCTTCGGCCTCGCCGGGTCGCTGGTGCTGGGTTTTCTCGATTTGCAGGCGGGCCAGGCCCAGAACCGCTTCTATAACGACCTCGAGGAATGGCTGTCGAGCTTGACCCGGCTCGGCACCGGCGGATTCGGCGACGGCGACCAGTCGGTGCCGGCCTACGTCAGTGCGCTCCTGGAACAGACCGCCGAGAGCCTCGACAACCTGCAACGCATGATCGGACGCAGCGAGGACGGCCGCGCCTCGTCCAACACGACGCTGCTCTCACTTTCGGACAAGCTGGCGACGCTGACCGACCAGATGCGTTCGGAGCAGGACCTGATGATCAAGCTGATCGAGGCGCAGCAGGAAATGAAACCGGTGCTGCAACGCCTTGGCGAGGCCGCTGAGCGGGCCGCCGTCGTCAGCCTCGACGAGTCCAGCCGCTCGCACCTGCGCAACCTCGACGTCTACGTCATGCGGCTGCTGGAAGAATCGGCGCAGGCCCGTGACGAGGTGGTCCAGGCGCTGCGCAGCGAAATCAAGCTGCTGGCCCGGACCATTGCGGCCTCGGGCGGCGACGGCCGTCAGTAGTCCCCTTGGCGATCGCCTCGCGCAGCCGCCGCAGCGACAATACCTGGCCGGGCTTCGTCGACGCCCTGACCTCGCTGCTGCTGGTCATCATCTTCCTGCTAAGCGTCTTCATGCTGACGCATTTCTTCCTCAGCCAGGCGCTGTCGGGTCGCGAGGAGGCCCTGGAGCGGCTCAACCAACAGGTCGCCGAGCTCGCTGATCTGCTGTCGCTGGAGCGCCAGGCCAACGCCGACCTCAGGCTCAACGTGGCCCAGCTTTCAAGCTCGCTGCAGGACGCCAACAAGGCGCACGACGAGTTGGTTCTGAAGCTCGACGAGAGCACGAACCAGCTCGACGACACCCGGGCCCGGCTGGCGGCGGCCGAACAGGCGACCGAGGTCGACCGCCAGACCATCAAGGCCCAGTTGGCCGACATCGAACGCCTGAAGCGCGACATCGGGGCCTTGCGCAAGGTGCGCCAGGGGCTCGAGGCCAAGGTGGCGGATTTGGCCGGCCGGCTGGAAAGCTCGCAACGCGACCTCTCGCAGCTGCGCGACAAGTCGCGGGAACTGGCGGCCGAGCTGGCCAGCGAGCAGGAACGCACGGCGCTGGCCCAGAAGACCATTGGTGATCGCGACATCCGGCTTTCCGAACTCCAGGCGTTGCTCAACTCCCGCGATTCCGAGCTCGAGGACGAGCGCGACCTGTCGCGCTCGGCGCGCCGCCAGGTGGCGCTGCTGTCGAGCCAGATCGCGGCGTTGCGAGCCCAATTGAGCCGCCTGGAGGCCGCCCTCGAAGCCTCGGAAGCCAAGGACCGCGAGCAGCGCAGCCAGATCACCAACCTGGGCCAGCGCCTGAATGCCGCGCTGGCCCGCAAGGTCGAGGAGCTGTCGCGCTACCGCTCGGAATTCTTCGGCAAGCTGCGCGAGGTGCTGGGCCAGCGCCGCGACATCCACATTGTCGGCGACCGCTTCGTCTTCCAATCCGAGGTGCTGTTCGAATCGGGCTCGTCCGAGCTCGGCCTCGAAGGCCAGGCCCAGCTCGGCCAGCTCGCGGCCACCCTGCTGGAGATAACGCCCAAGATCCCCGAAGAGGTCAACTGGGTGCTGCGTGTTGACGGCCATACCGACCGCATTCCCATCGTCACGCCGCGCTTTCCCTCGAATTGGGAACTTTCCACCGGCCGCGCCACCTCGGTGGTCAAGCACTTGATCGCCGCCGGCATCCCGCCCAACCGCCTGGCCGCCACCGGCTTCGGCGAGTTCCAGCCGCTCGACGACCGCGACGACGAAATAGCGCACCGGCGCAACCGCCGCATCGAATTCAAGCTCACCGAGCGCTGAGATTCAGAGCATTTCAAGATTGATCCCGGCCACCCGCAATAAAACCACCACCCCGATTCAGTAAATCTTCACGGCTTGCGGTTATCCATGGCAGCCAAGCAAAAAGCACAGCCCAGCCGATGGATGCGCCAATGCATAATCACAGTTACGACAAATCCCGGGTGGCGATCGGCGATATCAAGAGCGATTCACTGACCTCGGTGCGCGGCATCCTGCGCGATATTGGCTTTCGCGAGATCGAAGTGCGCCGCGACGCCGGCTCGCTGCAGGAGTTCCTGCATGCCACCGACGTCGACCTCCTGGTCAGCGAGGTCGACTTCGACGGTGGCGACACCTTCGAGATGATCAACACGCTGCGCCACGGCGGTCTCGGCCGCGACCCCTTCACGCCGGTTCTCGGCTTCACCTGGAAGGCAACACCCGACAAGGTGAGCCGGGCCGCCAACAGCGGCGCCGACGGCCTGCTCACCCAGCCGGCCTGGGAGCAGCGCTTCCGCAGCGCCATCGAAACCGTGATCGAGAGGCGCAAGCCCTTCGTCGTCACCACCGACTACGTCGGCCCCGACCGGCGCGGCGAGGACGACATGCGCAACGGCCAGGAGATCCCGCTGATAGCGGTACCCAATGCGCTGCGCCGCACCGTCACCGGCTTGCCCGATGCCGTGCCCTTCGCCGCCGCCATGGTGATGATCCAGGAGCAGAAGGTGGAACGTCATGCCTACCAGATCGGCTACCTGACCAAGCGCATCGCGGAGCATTTCCGCGAGTTCGGTCAAGGCCGCGATATGGTGGCCCACATCGCCAAGCTGCAGTCCCTGGCCATGGACCTGATGCTGCGTATTACCGACACCAAGTACGCCCATCAGGGCGAGCTTTGCAGCTCGCTGCTCGGCGTCTCCAGGGAGCTCGCCAAGCAGCCCGCCAAACCCCGGCTGCGCGACGTCAACTTGCTGGCGCAACTGTCGCTGGCCCTGCAACGCGCCATCCACGCCGACGACGAGGCCAGCGTCGCCGCCGCCCATGACATCGCCCAGGCGGTGCAGGAGAATTTGTAACCAGCCGCGCTCAGTGCAAGGTCAGCTGGTTGCCCACCAGGCGCAGCTCGGCCGGCCGCAGCAGCCTGGTGCTGCAAACCCGCACCGAGTGCAGCGGCCCATCCAGGCTCTGGCGCCAAAAGCCGAGGAACTTGCATAGTCGGGGAAAGCGCGGCACCAGGTCGTAATCCTGCCAGACGTAGGTTTGCAATAGGTCGGGGTGGTCCGGCAGGCGGTAGGTGATCTCGGCCGTGGCCAGACGATAGCCGCTGAGCTGAAGGCCGACGGCGCGGTCCTGTTGAGCAGTCATCGACATCTCCTTTCCGGCCTTCGCGGGGGCCCGGGCGGGTTTTCGCCCGGCCCCTCAGAATACCAAGAAAAGCATATTTAAGTTAATAATTTCAGTGCGTTAGCAGCAGACTGCAGAGACTGCTGCTAGCCCGGATCTCATGTCATGAGATCCGGGATTCTTGTCGCTCACGGCGGCTCCGCTGCGCTCCGCTGCCTGCGCGGGCGCGCCGCAGTAGCGGCGGGTCGCGGTCGCTCCCGTTGGCTTTTTGTCGCTCACGGCGGCTCCGCTGCCTGCGCGGGCGCGCCGCAGGAGCGGCGGGTCGCGTTGCTCCCGTTGCACTAAATGACAAAGCACAAAAAAAACCGCCTGTGGCGGCGGCGCTAAGCCGACCCCCTCTAGGGGGGCGGAGGCCAAGGGCGCGGATGCGCCCGCCCGGTGAGGGTCTACTAAACTCCGCGGATGCGCCCGCCCGGTGAGGGACTACAAGAGTCCGCGCTTGCGCGGTAAGGGTCAAAAAAACTTCTCAATCAACCCCGACAGCGGGGCCCAGGGTGTCGCCGATCTCGCTGGCCAGCAGCAAATCGGCGATATCGTCATGCGGCGTGGCCTGGCGGTTGAGGATGATCAGGGTGGCGCCGTTCTGCTTGGCCAAGGCGGGGAAGCTGGCCGCCGGATAAACCACCAGCGACGAGCCGACGACGAGAAAGAGGTCGCAGGCCAGGGTCTCGAGCTCGGCCCGGCGCATGGCCTCCTCGGGCATGGCCTGGCCGAACGAGATGGTCGCCGTCTTGACGGTGCCGCCGCAGCCGGCGCAGACGGGCAGAGTCTCGTCGTCCTGGAAGGCGGCACGGATGGGATCGAGGTCATAGCGGCTGTGGCATTCCAGGCAACTGGCGTAGGTGGCATTGCCGTGAAGTTCGATGACCTTGGCCTCGGGCACGCCCGAGCGCTGGTGCAGGCCGTCGACGTTCTGGGTGACGACACTGCTCGCTTGGCCCCGCTCGACCAGCGCCGCCACCGCCCGGTGGCCGCGGTTGGGTTCGGCCTTGGCGAAGGTTTCCTCGGTGGCGAACTTGCGACGCCAGGATTCGCGCCGGGCCTCTTCCGAGGCCACGAAGTCGCGAAAGTCGATGGGCTGGTACTTGCTCCAGATGCCGCCGGGGCTGCGGAAATCGGGAATGCCGGATTCGGTGCTGATGCCGGCGCCCGAGAAGACCACGATGCGCTTGGCCGCCTCGAGGACGAGGCCAAGATCGGCCCGGGCAGTGTCGTCACCGGCGCTCATGGTTGCTCTCCACCAGGGACACGATCGGGGACGAGATCGGGGAAACGGCTATGCAGGCTGGCCCGGGCCGCGGCATAGCCGGGCGCCAGCCCCTTGGCCTCGCTCAGCGCCAGTTCGCGGTTTCCATCGCGGGCGGCGCATTCGACGCGCTCGGCCAGACGGCTGAAGCCGCTGAAGCCGAGGTGCCCGGCGGTGCTGTTGAGATCATGGGCCGTGCGGCGCAACTGGTCGAGGTCGCCGTGGCCGACATCTCCGGCCAACCCAGGCAGCAGCTCCTCGACGCGAAGGCAAAAGGCCCGGATGTGATGGCCGGTCTTTTCAGCACCGAACAGGGTGATCAAGGATTGCACAGCACGAATATCGACGTCGGCGGAACTCATGCTTTGGGCCAGTGGTTGCACAGGACGGTGGAGGACGGTTGAGGGCGGTCAGGGTTCCGCAAATCAGCGAAGCGGTCAAGTTTTTGGCTGGCGGTTGCTTCTCATTGCCACCGCGGTCCAGCTTGACATACGTCAAAGTTGGGCTCGGATCAAAGCTCTAGCCCGCATTTCTCACCGGGTCACGGCCTGCGTCGCTCCCAGGTGATGCGATCCGGAAGGAAAAGGTCGATGAGCGTAGTGGGACTACGCTCTTCGACCTTTTCCGTAGCGGGC
>JASLXG010000213.1 GCA_030740435.1 Alphaproteobacteria bacterium
TTGCGGCATAGCTTGGGGGAAAACCTTTTCCCAGACCTCATCCCTGATGACGAAACGTCCCGTGTTCATCAAAACCTCCTTGCAAAAGGAAGTTTGAATCACTTTTTGACGCTCTTGGGAATCCCTTAAATGTCAACAGGCCCTAGTCCGAGAGGATACATAAAGGGCAGGTGTAACTTTTCTGGCACCTCTCCGCTTTATGCCGATCCCGCAACATAGCGCCTTTTCCCCTGCCGCTTGACAGCCCCCGACCCGGGCACGGAAGCTGGCTGCCTGCGGCCCAGGCGGCAATAGACGAACGGAGAGCGAATGGCAACGGCGGGTGGTGCCCCGAGCCGAAGCGTGCTGGCGCTGGCGTTGGTCAGTGCACTGCTGCTGGCCGCTTTCCTCGGCCTGGCGGCCTGGCTCGAGCTGAGCTACGACGAGGCGGCGGCGCCCCCGGGCGTTACGCTGGCAATTGCCATTATCGAGATTACGCCGCCATCCGCACCCGAACCCGGGCCCGTGGCCGCAGCTAAACCCGAACCCGAACCCGAGCCCGAGGTGGGGCCCGAAGCGGAACCCGAACTCGAGCCGAAACCCGAAGCGGTCGAGAAGGCGCCTGCCGCCGCCCCGGTCCCGGCACCTGCCGAGGCCGCCCTCCCGATATCGATGGCGCACGGCCTGCCGCGGCACAAGCCCGTCCAGCCCATCCCCGCCCGCAAACCCGCCCGCAAACCGGCGCCGGCCGCCGCCCCGCCGCCGCCGCCGCCGCCCCCCCCGGCGCTGCAGCTAATTGTCGAGCCCGAAGATCTGACGGCCTGTCGCGAGGCTACGGACCTGGCCGGCAAGGGCCTGCCGGAACGCCAGGTCGAGCTTTATTCGCGCTGCATCGAGAGCGGCCGGCTGGAGCCCGCCAATCTGGCGCTGGCCCACGGCGACCGCGGCACGGCCTATCGTGAACTGGGCCGGCCGGAGCCGGCGTTCAGCGACTTCACCCGGGCCCTCGAGATCGAGCCGGGCTTGGCCGCCGGCCGTCTCAATGTCGGCGACCTGCTGCGCGCTGATGGCCGGCCCAGACAGGCGATCGTCAGCTACGACCGGGCCCTCGAGCTCGATCCCAAGCTGGCCACGGCCTACAGCAATCGGGGCCTGGCCTACAAGATGACCGGCCGCAATCAGCGGGCGCTCGACGATTTCGGCCGGGCGCTGGATCTCAAGCCCGACTTCGCCGGCGCCTATTTCAATCGCTGCTCGACGCTCTTCGACATGCAGCGCTATGACGAAGCCATCGCTGATTGCCAGCAGGCCCTGAGCCACGGCCGCGACCGCCGCACCAATGCCCAGGCCCACAACAATCTCGGTCAGGCCCACAAGGCAAAGGGCGAATACGCCCGGGCGGTAAGCCAATTCCAGGCCGCCATCGACGCCCTGCCGGCCTATGCCGCGCCCTACAACAACCTGGCCTGGCTCCATGCCACCGCCGCCGACCCCGCCTTCCGTGACGGCGTCGAGGCGCTGCGCCTGGCTCGCGAGGCGGTGTCGCGCCGGGAACAGGCCGATACCGTCGACACCCTGGCCGCCGCCCAGGTGGAAAACCGCCGCTACGACGAGGCCGTGGCGCAATACCTGCGGGCCATGCGCCTGGGCGGCGCGGAC
Organism: Alphaproteobacteria bacterium; assembly: GCA_030740435.1. NCBI lineage: Bacteria > Pseudomonadati > Pseudomonadota > Alphaproteobacteria > Alphaproteobacteria bacterium. Next base: position 1,639 of record JASLXG010000213.1, read on the forward strand.
ATGGTCAAGGCCTACCAGCAAGACCTCAGGGCCAAGGGCTGCTACCACGGCGACAGTGAAGGCAGTTTGACGATGGAACTTCGCCGCGCCCTCACCGTCTGCGTCCACGAGGGCCGCAAGCTGGGTGCGGACTGAGGGTTTTTTCCTTGTCGGTGTGCTAAGATGAACCAATACTGCGCAACCACGCTGCGATTTCGAGCTCGGGAGGCCCGGCAACAATGGCACTGAGAATTCTGGCGATAGCCCTCTTTTCCACTTTGGCGGCTTGCACCTGGGGCGACAAGATCCTCAGCCAGCCGACGGAGGATCATTTGGCGGAACCCAAGGAGTGGGTCGCCGCCGCCGACTGGTCGAACCCCGAAGAAGTTACCGCGGTGATCACCGAATATGAGTTCCAACCCAAACGGCTGGTTTTCGAGGCGGGCAAACCCTACCGCCTGAAAATCATCAACCGGGGCGCCTTCGAGCATGCCTTCAGCTCGTCGGGTTTCTTCGAGTCCATTGCCGTGCGGCGTCTGGAGACGGCCTCGGGAAAGACCTTGCTCCCCGTCGTCGAAAGACTGGTGTTCGAGCCGGACGAGGAAAAGGAATTGCTATTCGTCGCCGTCAAGACCGGCGAACACAAGTTGGAATGTAACACGGCGCTGCACTTCGGCCTCGGTCCCTGGGCCGCCAACGGCACTATTGTCGTCCAATAAGGCGGAGCGCCGTCGAATTAACCAGAGCGGACTCGGCCTGCTCGACGAGGCGCCGCGCCAGATCCCGATCGTAGCGGCGCCCGACGTTCTGGTGGTGGGCGGTGGCTCGGCCGGGCTGGCGGCCGCCGTGGCGGCGGCCCGGGCCGGCGCCGATACGCTGCTGGTGGAACGCTACGGCTACCTCGGCGGCTTGGCCTCGGGCGGCCTGATCATCCTGCTGCTCACCCTGGACGACGGCGCCGGCAATCAGGTCATTGCCGGCCTCTGCCAGGAATTGGTGGAACGCCTGGAGAGCCGCGGCGCCGCCGTCTACCCCGGGCCTGAACAGTGGAACTCGAACGACAGCGCGCTGATCGAGCATTTTCGCCAATGGGGCCTGGTTTGGGGCAGCGGCGAGGACCGCCTGCGCTATGCCGTGGCCTACGAGCCGGCCGAATTCAAGTTCATCGGCGACCAGATGGTGGCCGAGGCCGGCGTGCGGATGCGCTTCCATTCCTGGGCTACCGACGTGGTGCTCGAGGGCGAGCGCATCAGCCATGTGGTGCTTGAAAGCAAATCCGGGCGCCAGGCCGTTCAGCCCCGGGTGGTGATCGACACTACCGGCGATGGCGACCTCATCCACTTCGCCGGCCTGCCCCACGAGAGGGCCGAGGTGCACGCCTTTCGCTGGTACCGCATGGGCAACGTCGAGGCCCCGGAGAAGGCTATCGAAGCGGCCGCCGGCGAGCATTTCCCGACGCTGGGCGGGCGCTTTTTCCGTACCCCGGGGAAAGGGCGCACGCTGATGCCCTGGGGCATGGCGGACCACGTCGAGCGCCGCATCGATGCCACCTCGGTCGAGGACTTGACCTACGCCGAGATCGAATCGCGGCGCCTGATGATGACCCAGATCGAGCGCCTGCGCGCCGAGGCGCCGGGCTTCCAAGAGGCCTACCTCAACGACGCCGCCGAGCAACTCGGCATCACCGAGACCCGCCGTCTGATCGGAGACTACGTGCTGGGCGGCGAGGACTTTGAAAAGCCCTTCCCCGACACCATCGCCGTGACCGGTCATTGGACGCGCTACGACCGGCGCTTCCATATCCCCTACCGCGCCCTGATCTGTCAGCGCTTGCGCAACTTCATCGCCGCCGGGCGCTGCATCTCCGTGGCCCAGCGGGTGCACAACGCGACCAAGGAGATCCCCGCCTGCATGGCCACCGGCCAGGCCGCCGGCATCGCCGCCGCCCTGGCCGCGGCCGCCGACGGCGACGCCGTGGGAGTCGACACAGCGGCTTTGCAGAAAGCCCTGACCGAAGCCGGGGCTATCCTCGAGGTCTAGCGCCAATCAGGCGCCAGGCCCTCGACCATGACGCCGTTGGCGTCCTTGGGATGAACCAGCCAGCGTGCCGAATCTTCGGGCTCGAGGGCCGGGCGATCGATGACGCGCATGTGGTTTTCCTTGAGCTCGGAGGAGCTGGCTGCGACGTCGGCAACCTCCACCGCCAAGTGATAAAAACCCTCTCCCGACTGGGCCAGGCGGCGCGCCACGGCGTTCGACATGTCGGATTTGTCATAGGGCTCGATGAGTTCGATCGACATCTCGTCGGGCGTGCCGCCGACGGAAAGAAAGATGCTGCGAATACCCTCGACCTCGACCTCCAGTTCGGCATAGCGCTTGAGGCCGAAGCGCTGGCTCCAGAATTTCTCGGCCTCGGCGATGTCCTCGACGACGATGCCGATATGGCTGATACGCTCAAACATGTTCTTTTCCTTTGCTCTCGGTCCGGGTTTTCTCGATAGCACCGTCCGCAAACCCCGCGATGACGGCCAGGAACGGTTCCGCGAAGTCGCGCAGCTTGGCCGCGCCGACGCCGTGGACCTCGGCGAATTCACTTTCATTGGCCGGGCGGCGGCGCGCCATGTCGGCCAGGGCCCGGTCGGCGAAGATGACGTAGGCCGGCACGCCGCGTTCATGGGCCAGCTCGAGCCGGCACTCCTTGAGGGCATTGAACAGCTCCGTGTCGGTGTCGCTGAGCTCCGAGACCACGGCGCTCTTCTTGGCTGTCTTGGGCCGCCCGCTCTTGAAGGTGTCACGGCGGTAGCGGAAGGTTTCCTCGCCGCGCGCCAAGGCTTGGCCGCGCCGCGCGATGCTAAGGCCACCGTAGCCCTTGATATCGAGCTCGAGAAACCCAGCCGCCACCAGTTGGCGCAGGATCGAGCGCCACTCGTCCTTGGCCAGCTCCTGGCCGGCGCCATAGTCGGGCAGACCTAGGTGGCCCATGCTGCGCACCTTCTCGGTGTCGGCGCCGCGCAGGATGTCGATGAGGTGGGCGGCGCCGAAGCGCTGACCGGTGGCGGCCACAACTGAGAGCGCCTGCTTTGCCACTTGGTTGCCGTCCTCGACCTCGGGCGGGTTCTCGCAGACGTCGCAATTGGCGCAAGCCGCGGGACTCTCGCCGAAATAGCCCAGCAACGCCTGGCGCCGGCATTCCGGCGTCTCGCAATAGGCGATGAGGGCGTCGAGGCGCTTGTGCTCGCGACGCCGGTGATCCTCGTCGCCACCTTCGTCGTCGATGAACATACGCCGCATACGGATATCGTCGAGGCCGTAGAGCATCTGCGCCTCGGCCGCCAGGCCGTCGCGCCCGGCCCGGCCGATCTCCTGGTAGTAGGCCTCGACGCTGCCCGGCAGGTCGGTGTGGAAGACGTAGCGCACGTCGGGCTTGTCGATGCCCATGCCGAAGGCGATCGTCGCCACCATGATGACGCCGGGCTCGGTCATGAATATGTCCTGGTTTCTGGCGCGATCGGTTTTTTCCATGCCGGCGTGGTAGGGCAGCGCCTGCAAGCCCTGGCTACCGAGAAACTGCGCCGTCTCCTCGGTCTTCTTGCGCGACAGGCAATAGACGATGGCGCTGGCACCGGCCCGGGCCTGGGCGAAATCGGCCAATTGGCGTTTGCCATCGCGGCGCATCTCGACACCCAACCGGATGTTGGGCCGGTCGAAGCCGGAGACGAAGATCTCGGCCCGGCCGTCGAACAGCTTGGCCGCGATATCGGCCCGCGTGGTCTGGTCGGCGGTGGCCGTGAAGGCGGCCAGGGGGACGCCGGGAAAGAGCGCGCCCAGGCGCCGGAGATCCTCGTACTCGGGCCGGAACGAGGGGCCCCAGCGCGAGATGCAGTGGGCCTCGTCGACGACCACAAGGCGAACCGGCAGCTTGGCCAGCGCCGCCAGCATGCGCTCCGTCATCAAACGTTCGGGTGCGATGTACAAGAGCGGCGCATCACCCGCCACGACACGCCGCCAGCTGGCCACGTTGGTGGGCCGGTCGCGTGAGGAATTTATGGTCTCGGCGGCCACGCCGGCCAGCCGCAGCGCCGCCACCTGGTCCTCCATCAGGGCCACCAGCGGAGACACCACCACGGTGAGGCCGCCCTGCATCAGGGCCGGGATCTGGAAACACATCGATTTGCCCGAGCCCGTGGGCATCACCGCCAAGGCATTGGCGCCCGAAAGCAGCGCCGACACCACGGGCTCCTGCCCGGGCCGGAAACCGTCGAAGCCGAAAACCTCGGCAAGGATGCGTGCAGGTTCGTTGGGGAATATCTCGTTCATGGACGAAGACTAGCGCATTACCGGGCTTACGCGGCAAAGCAATGTCTTGAGATTGATCTGGTCCGAGATCGGGTCTCGCTGGCTGGCGTCGGTGAGGAAGTTGACCGAGGGCCAGGGGTTGAAGGGTTGGCGCTCGCCCCAGCCCAGGGGTACGTAGACGGCGTGGCGCCGGATGCCCGGCGTCAGCCAGGCGATGGCTTCCAGGCTGCCGCGGGTGGTTTCGATCTGCACCCGGGCACCATCCTTGATGCCCTTCTCGGCTGCCAGTTCGGGGTGCATCTGGGCGTAGAGGTCGGGCCACATTTCCTGGGCCTGCCAGAAATGGTGGGTCCAACTGTGAAAATGCGCCGCCGAGGCGCGGCCGGTGATCAGCTCATACTCGTACCCCTGGGCGCGCAGCGCCGCGCCGGCGCTATCTTCGGGCTGGCGGATGCGGGCCGGCGTTGCCCCCACTGGCATGGCATGGAAGGGCGACAAAACGCCTGGCTCGTCATCGCCCAGCAGGAGCTCGAGGTGCGGCAGATCGATGCGCTGTTCGCGTTCGGAGTAGAATTCCGGCAGCGCCGAGAGGCCGAGGCGGGCGAAGCGGTCTTCGAGCGCCCGGGTCCAGAATTCGAGCCGGCCCGAGGGCGTGGGAAAGCGTTTGCCGTCAACACTCGGCTCAAGATAAAGCGTCTCCTGCTCCGCCGCCTGTTCGTCGGCCAGTGGGAATCGCAGCCAGCGGTGCGGCGTCGAGCGCAGGCGCCGAGTGGTGCAGCCCCGGATGTCGCTGTTGTCGGCGCAAAGCTTGTCCCAAAAGACGGCGGCATCCTTGTATTTTTCCCGCAGCACGTCTTGATAGCCGAACCGCTTGCCCAGCTCGATCCAGATCCAGCCATCCGTTCGCGCCTCGCCCGGCGGTTCGATCAGCTTGTCGATCCAGACCAGACGGCGGTCGTCGTTGGCCCGGTTGATGCCGCCCTTCTCGATGCCCGTGGCCACCGGCAGCAGATAATCGGCGAAGGCCGAGGTCTCGTTCTCGAACAGATCGATGTGGACCACCAGGTCGAGCGCCCGGAAGGCCTGGCGCACGGCGTTCTGGTCGGGCAACTGGCCCAGCGGGTTGTTGCCGCTGATCAGGGCGCGGATGGGGTAGGGCTTGCCCTCGGCCATGGCGGACAGCCAGTTGGCCGGGTTGCGCCGCACCATGGGCCGGGAGATGGCGGCGGCACGATGCTCGGGCATGGCGGCGCTGATGGGCGTGCCCGAGGCCATGTTGAAATAGCCGCCGCCCGGGCGCCCCCAATTGCCGGTGATGGCGGCCAGGAACATCAGCACGCGGTTGGTCTGGACCGAGTTGCTGTGCTGGTTGATGCCGCGGCTGGCGAAGATCATGCAGCCATCGGCGGCGGCCATTTCCTCCGCCAGGCGGCGAATCTCGTCTGCCGGCAGGTCGCAGATCGGCGCCGCCCAATCGGCGTCGTAGCCGCGCTCGTCGATGAAGTCGCGCCAGGCCGCGAAACCTTCCACCCAGGCCTCGCAGAACTCCTGGTCGTGCAGCTCGTGGGCCAGAATGTGCTGGGCCAGCGCCAGGCCCAGCGCCATGTCGCTGCCCGGACGCAGCGCCAGCCAGCGATCGGCCTTGGCAGCGGTGACGGTGTAGCGCGGGTCGATCACGACCATGGGGATGCGGCTCTGGATACGCCAATCGTTGACCATGCCGAAGTAAACCGGCCGGGTCTCGGCCTGGTTGTCGCCGAAATAGACCAGCATGCCGGTCCGGCCGATGTCGCTGGGCACAAAACTGTTGGGGATCAGCACCGTGCCCTGGGTCAGGGTATAGGCGATCGACTTGCCGGTGGCGCACAAGGGTTCCGTGCCCTCGACGTTGGGCGTGCCGAAAAGCCGGCCGAAGAGATGGACGTAGCCGCGGTTGGTCATGATGCCGGACCGGGTGCCGGAAAAGATGGCCAGGGATTCCGTGCCATACCGGGCCGCGGTTTCCTTAAGTTTGGCGGCGATCTCGTCCAGCGCCTGGTCCCAGGAGATGGCTTCGAAACGGCCTTCGCCACGTTTGCCGATGCGCTTCATGGGATGCTTCAGGCGGCGCGGGTCGTGGTACTGCTGCAGCGTCATCTGCGACTTGGCGCAGATCCGGCCGCCCAGCACGGGATCGTCGTCGTTGCCGCTGACCTTTACCAGGCGGCCGTCGCGCAGGTGGAACTTGAGCGAACAGGAATTGAAGCAGATGTTGCAGCCGCCCGGCTCGACCCGGTTGGCGAGCCGCGCCTCGGGCGCCGTGCCGTAGGGGAAAGCGGCGTCCGAACGCCGCGGCCCGCGGCCGGCCCAGGCCGAGCGGGTGAGTGCCGGCGGTGCCAGCTCGGCCGCCGGCTTGGCACTTTCGAGATAGAGCGTCGACGGCCCCAGCAGGTAGCTGTCATGGTCGCGCACCTGGCGGCCGGCCTGGGCCGCCTCGGCCAGCAACTCGTCGCGCTGGCCCAGGCGAATGGCCAGGCCGGGGCAGACGGCGGCGCAGGCCGTGGTCTCGCCGCGCCCACGGCGGGCGGCACAGAGGTCGCATTTGACCGCGTGGTGGCCCTCGGCATCGAAACCGATGGCGCCGTAGGGACAGGAGACCACGCATTCGCCGCAACCCGTGCAGCGGGATTCGTCGATGCTTACGACGCCGCTGGCAACGTCGCGGCCGATCGCCTGGGGCCGCACGGGACAGGCCCGCAGGCAGGCCGGACGCTGGCAGTGCTGGCACATGACGGGCAGGAACTGCAGCGCCGGCACCGCGCCACCTTGCAGCCAGACTACCTTGTTGCGGCGCTCGCCGGGGCCCAGGCCGTGCTCCTGCTTGCAGGCCGCCTCGCAGCTCTTGCAGCCGGTGCAGCGTTCGAGATCGATGGCCAGGGCGAGCCGGCTCATGCGCCCCAGGCGGCCACATGCCACCAGTGAACGTCACCGCCATCAGCCACGTAGCCGGCGAAGAAGGTCACCGTGACGACGTGAACGATGAGGCCGGCGAACAACAGCCAACCGGCGATCATGTGGAGCTGGCGCCAACGCGAAAGCTCCAGCCCGGCGGCACGACGGGCGCCCAGCAGGCCGGCCTCGGCCCGCACCAGGCGCTGATAGGCCAGGGTCAGGCCGGGGTGGCGCAGCCAGTGCCCGGGCCCGGGCGAAAAGATGGCTTCTTCGGCCGCCGGGTCGAGGCTCGCCAGCAACTTGCGCTTGCGCTCCAGGAGTTCGGCCAAGGCGACCCGCTCGGGCGCGCCCTCGAAGGTCCGAGGCCGCGAGGCCATGACGCCCGCCAGCTTGTCGGCAACTTTGATGCGGGCCCGCATGCCTTGGAGCAGCAGCACCAGGGCCAATAGCAAGAGCAACACTGGCGGCCGGCCCCAGTGGCCGGCAGCATGAACCACCACCAGCACCAGACCGGCCGCCCCGGCCAGGACGTGGGCCACAAACCAGGGCCGAGGCGAGGCCCCGTTCCGCTTGGCCAGGGCAAAGACGGCCGGCAGCGCCAGCAACAGGGCGCCGGCGACGCCGACCAGATAGAGCGGCGCACTGCCGGCCAGACGCCAGACCGGCGGCAGCAGCGGCAGCAGCACGGTGTGGCCGACCAGCGCCAGGGCGCAAAGGCCGGCCAGGGCCAGCACGGCGGGGCGGCCCAGGGCCGGCCGCTCAGGTGGCATGGCGCCCGGCCTCGAGCTGGCGGATGGCGGCGTCGCGGGATTCCTTGACCAGGATACGGCCGGCGGCCTCGGCCGCGACCGCATCGCGGGCCAGCACGGCCTTATGGAAATCCCGCCAGATGCGCGCCGAGCGCCGCCGCCGGGTCGGCGTGGCCAGACCCAAGGCCGAATAACGCACGGTCTGGCGTGACAACGAGCGCAGCAGCTCATAGAGCCGTTCGTTGCCCGAGCTTTGCCCCAGGAAGAGGCTGAGGCGGAAGCTGATGGCGAGGTATTCCTCGGCGCTGCCGTGCTCGCGTGCCAGGCGGCCCAGGCGCTCGACCCAGTCTTTGACCGGGGCCCACTGTTCGGCTTCGAGCCGTTCCATGGCCAAGCTGATGCAGAGCCCGACCAGGGTGCCGCGGATGTCGAAGATGTCGGTGACCTCTTTTACCGTCAGCGAGGTCACCTGGGCGCCGCGGCGCGGCAGGATTTCGATCACCCCATCGCGTTGCAAAAGCCGCAGCGCCTCGCGCACCGGACCGCGGCTGACCTCGAAGCGCCCGGCGATGTGCTGCTCCAGGACGCGCTGGCCGGGCTGGTAGGTGCCGGCCAGGATCTCTTGGCTCAGGCGCTCGGCGATCTGTTCCGAAAGCGACAGCGGCCTGGCCTCGGGTACCAGGCGCCAGTCGAGATCGAGGGTGGCTTCCGAGAGTGCCCCGGTTTCCTGTGGTGCCTCCAAGCCCTTCCCCTCAATAAGTCGTCGGCCAGGTGCGCATCTCGTGGCGGCCCACCCCGCCCGTGATGTCGCGGCGATGGAAGTCCAGCGCCTCGATCAGGTATTCCCGGGTGCGGCGCGGGTCTATGACGTCCTGGGCGCCAAAGCAGCGCGCCACGTCGTAGGCCGAGGAATCGCGCTGCATGGACTGATAGAGCTCCTCGTAGCGCTGGGGGTCCGATTGGGGCGTCACGCCGTGAACCACGCTGACGCCGATGTCGGGGGCCATGAAGCTCACCTCGGCGGTGGTCCAGGCGGCGATCTCGTCGGAATTGCGGCCACCGCCCATATTGAGGAAGGCCTGGCCGTAGGTCTTGCGCATGATGATCGAGATCCTGGGCACCGAGCAGAGCTGCAGGGCATGCATGAAGTTCATGATCTTGCCCGGCGCCTTGCGCCGCTCGCCCTCGAGGCCGACGAGAAAACCCGGCGTATCGACCAGCAGCACGACGGGAATGTTGAAGCTGTCGCAAAGCACCAGGAAGCTCGTCACCTTGTCGCAGGAATCGACGTCCATGGCGCCGCCCTTGACGCGCGGGTTGTTGGCCACGATGCCCACCGGGTGGCCGTCGAGGCGGCAGAGCCCGGTCACGGCGACGCGGCCGAAGCGCCCTTTCAGGGGAAAGAAGCTCTCGCGGTCGACCATGGCCTCGATGACGCGGTGCACGTCGTAGGTCTTCTGGCGCTCCTCCGGCACCAGATCGAGCATGGCGGCGCTGGCCGTCTCGGAACCCGCCGGCACGGCGGCGCGCGGCGGTGCCTCGCCGTGGTGGCTGGGCAGATAGGAAAGGAAACGGCCCACCGCCTCGAGGGCTTCCTCGTCGCTTTCCGTGGCCAAGTCGATCATGCCGGTGGTCTCGGCGTGCAGGCGCCAGCCGCCCAATTCCTGGGGATCGATGTCTTCCGAGATGGCCAGCGAGGTGACGCGGGCGCTGGAGACGGCGAGCTCGGCGCCCTTGCGCATGACCACGAAGTCGGAGAGCGCGGCATACCAGCTAGAGGAGCCGTAGCAGGGCCCCAGCACGGCCGAGACCCAGGGCACCTCGCGCCGGCGTATGTACTGTTCCGGGTCCTGCCCCATCAGGCCCATGGCCACGGCGCCCATGACGTCGGGCATGCGGGCGCCCGAGGATTCGCCGAGGTAGACGATGGGCATGCCGGTGCGGGTGGCGGTGTCCTTGATGAAGGTGATTTTTTTGGAATTGATGCTGTTGGACGAGGCGCCCTTGACGGTGAGATCGTTGGACGCGATGGCCACGCGGCGCCCAGCGATGCGGCCGAAGCCCGTGACCTTGCCGTCGGCCGGAGTGATCTCCAGGTCGTCGGGATTGAGCGAGGTGGCAAACAGGCCGACCTCCTTGAAGGAGCCCTTGTCGAGCAGGCGGTCGAGGCGCTGGCGGGCATTGAGTAGTCCGCGTTCGGCCCGCGCCGCCAGGCGTTTTTCGCCGCCCATGGCCAGCGCCGCCTGGCGCCGGCGCGCCAGTTCGGCAACGCGTTCTTCGTGGGGCATCGGGGCACCTCGTCTGCCGTGATCTCGCGACCCCAGTGAACCAAGTCAATAATCAGATTGTCAACAATCTTCTTGACAGGCCCGGCGTCCGGACGCCTAAACTCGGGGCAAAAGACGGCGGACGGGAGGAGCCATCGGGCCATGAGCTGGCAGCCGGAAATCGAGGAAATCGAGCGCCGCCGTCAATTTGCCCTGGCGCTGGGCGGCGAGGAAGCCATCCAGCGCCACCACGACACGGGCAAGATGACGGCCCGCGAACGCATTGCCGAGCTCCTCGACGAAGGCAGCTTCCGCGAGCTGGGCGGCCTCACCGGCACGGGCAACTACGATGCCGAGACGGGCGAGCTGATCGACGTGCGCCCGGCCAATTCGGTGATCGGCAAGGGCCGCGTGGGCGGCCGGCGGGTGCTGGTTTCGGCCGACGACTTCACCATCCGCGGCGGCTCCTCGGAATCGGCCATCGCCGAAAAATGGATCTACATCGAACGCCAGGCCGTCGATATGGGGGTGCCGCTGGTGCGCCTGGTCGACACCGCCGGCGGCTCCGTCAAGCTGCTGGAAAAGCAGGGCGCCACCAAGCTTCCCGGCTATCCCGCCTATGCCGTGCTGGATCTTCTGGGCAAGGTGCCGGTGGCGGCCGTGGCACTGGGCTCTTGCGCCGGGCTGGGTGCCTGGAAGGTGGCCGATGCTCATTTCTCTGTCATGGTCAAGCATACCTCCCAGCTCTTCGCCGCCGGCCCGCCGGTGGTGGCGGCCGGCATGGGCCAGGAAATCAGCAAGGAGGAACTGGGAGGTTTTGCCACCCACGCCCGTGGCTCGGGCGTGGTCGATAACGAGGCCGAAAACGAGGCCGACGCCATCGCGCAAGCCCAGCGCTTCCTTTCCTACCTGCCGCAGAACGTCAACCGGCTGCCGCTGCGCCAGGAGTGCGACGATGATCCCGAACGCCGCGAGGAGGGGCTGCTCTCCATCGTCCCGCGCCAGCGCCGCCGGGTCTACAAGGCCCGGCGCATCATCGAGATGGTGCTGGACGAGGGCTCGATCTTCGAGATCGGCCGCCACAACGGGCCCTCGGCAATCTCCTGCCTGGCGCGCCTGAACGGCCATCCGGTGGGCGTGCTGGCCAACGACCCCTACCATTACGGCGGCGCCATGACGCTGCGTTCGTCGCAGAAAATCGAGACCTTCGTCGATCTCTGCGACACATTCCACCTGCCGCTGGTGAGCTTCTTCGACCAGCCCGGCGTACTCATCGGGCGCGAGGCCGAAGAAGCCGGCACCGTGCGCGCGGCGGTGCGCGCCATCAGCGCCATCGAACAAAGCATCATGCCCTGGTGCACCATCGTCGTGCGCCGCGCCTTCGGCGTTGCCGGCGCCGCCCACGGCCGCCTGAGCGGCATCAACATGCGCTACGCCTGGCCTTCGGCGAGCTGGGGCTCGATCCCCATCGAGGGCGGTGTGGCCGCCGCCTACCGGCGCGAGCTGGCCGACCACCCCGAGCCCGAGGCCCGGTTGGAGGAATTGGAGAACCATTTCGCCCGCTTCACCTCGCCCTTCCGCACGGCCGAGCGTTTCGGCGTCAACGACGTCATCGACCCGCGCGAGACGCGCTCGTTGCTTTGCGAATGGGTCGAGGACGCCTACCAGCAGCTGCCCGAGACGGTCGGGCCCAGGCGACGCACCATGCGGCGCTAAGAAAAAATGACCTTCATCGCCGGCTACGAACTGACCTGGGCGGCGCGCCAGTACCGTGACCACGAGGCCCTGGTGTTCGGCGAGCGCCATGGCGTCGACCCGGCGATTTAGGCGCCAAAGAACAGTAGAATAAACCTCTTGATCTGGGGAGGCGGCATGGCACGCAGGGCTTTGGTGACGGGCGGAAACCGCGGCATCGGGCGGGCCATTGCGGCCGGCCTGGCTGAGCGGGGCGATGACGTGGTCATCGCTTGTCGCGATCTTGCCGAGGGTCGCAGCGTGGCCGAGGGCATGGCAGGCCGGGCGGTCGGGTTCGACCTCAGGCAGCCGGAGAGCATCGATAGGGCGGTGGCCGAGGTCGGCGACGTCGATATCCTGGTCAACAATGCCGGCGTGATTTTCAGCGAGCCCATGTTGCCCCATCCCCGGCACTTCGAGGAAACCATGGCCGTCATGGTGGCGGGCCCCTACCACCTCATCCGCCTTTGCGCCCTGGCCAAGATGCGTAACGGCTTCGGCCGCATCGTCAATGTCTCCTCGGGTTGGGGCAGCTTTGCCGAAGGCCTGGCCGGACCGGCCGCCTACGACGTGGCCAAGGTCGCCTTGAACGCACTGACGCTGGTGCTCTCGCGCGAGTTGCCCGGGACCATCAAGATCAACGCCATGTGTCCGGGCTGGGTCAGAACCCGCATGGGCGGAAGCGCTACCACGCTCAGCCCCGAGGAGGGCGCCGACACCGCGCTGTGGCTGGCGAGGTTGCCCGATGACGGCCCCAGCGGCGGTTTTTTCCGCCAGCGCCAGGCCATTGATTGGTAGGCCCGGCCTGGCCGGAGCAGCGACAGGGAGAGCGCCGGTATGAGTATCGATTTGACGCCCGAACAAGTTCAGATCCGCGATGGCGTCAGCCGTCTTTGCGCCGATTTCGGGGATCAGTACTGGCTGCAGCGGGATTGCGACGGACGCTTCCCCGAGGAATTCTGCCGCGCCATCGCCGACCAGGGATACATGGGGATCGCCATGCCCAGCCAATACGGCGGGGCCGGTCTGGGCATCACCGAGGCCGCCATCCTGATGCAGGAGATTTCGCAATCCGGAGCCGGCAACGGCGGCGTCTCGTCGGTCTCGATCGGCATCTTCGGTCTCAATCCGGTGGTGCGTTTTGGCAGCGAGGAACAGAAAGCGCGCATGCTGCCACCGGTTATTGCCCGCCAAGACATCGCCTGCTTCGGCGTCACCGAGCCGGACACCGGCCTCGATACCACCCGCCTCAAGACCCGGGCCGTGCGCCAGGGCGACCGCTACGTGGTGTTTGGTCAGAAAACCTGGATCACCACCGCCCAGGTGGCCAACAAGATCATGCTCATCGCCCGCACCCGGGAGGCCAGCGAGACGGTGCGCCCGATAGACGGCCTCAGCCTCTTCTACACCGACCTCGACCGCTCCAAGGTCGAGATCCGACCGATCGAGAAGATGGGCCGCGCTTGCGTCGATTCGAACCAGGTCTTCTTCGACGGCCTGGAAATTCCGGTGGAGAACCGCATCGGCGAGGAGAACAAGGGATTTCGCTATCTGCTGCACGGCATCAACCCGGAACGCATCCTGATCGCCGCCGGACTGGTGGGCCTGGGCCGGGCGGCGCTGCACAAGGCATGCGAATACGCCAAGCAGCGCGTGGTCTTCGACCGGCCCATCGGCATGAACCAGGCCATTCAGCACCCGCTGGCGAAGAGCTGGGCCGAACTCGAGGCGGCCAACCTGATGGCCTTTCGGGCAGCAGAGCTTTACGACCGGGGCGAGGATTGCGGTGCCTTGGCCAACGCCGCCAAATATCTCGCCGGCGAAGCCACCTTCAAGGCCTGCACCAACGCCATCCTGGCCCACGGCGGCATGGGCTATGCCAAGGAGTATCACGTCGAGCGCTATCTGCGCGAAGCCCTCATCCACCGCATCGCGCCGATCACGCCGCACCTCATCCTTTGCTATATCGCCGAGCGGGTTTTGGGCCTGCCCAAGTCGTATTGAGGGGAGGCGCCGGGGGGCGGGGGGCTCGAATTTGGCGGCGGGTTCGGTTTTTTGTCCGCTTTGGGCGCGGCCCCGAATAAGTCGAACCCCCCGAAAAACCTGGCGCACCCGACAGGATTCGAACCTGTGACCTCTGCCTTCGGAGAACTCGGGATACTTGAGCGGTGCCGTGAAAAGCAAGGTTTTTGGCGTGACCAAGCGCCGCATGAGGCACTATTTGACGCTGGTAGTGACCTGCCCCCAAGGTTTGTACCACATCCTAAGTTAGTCTGTTTGCCATCCGTTCTGAGGCCCGTTTCGGCCGTAGCCCATCAATAGCGAAGGCTGGAACGGGCCGGTGGTGCAGAATACCCAGTGTTGGGTATCGCTGTGGTCTTCCTGTATGCGGCGACCATCGAGTTCTACTTGGATTGGCTGGAGGAACGGGACGGCGACTACGACGACGG
>JASLXG010000214.1 GCA_030740435.1 Alphaproteobacteria bacterium
GAGAGAGAAGATCAAAAAACGGACCGTTCAAAAACGCCGCTTGAACCATCAACGACAAGCGGCTTAACATCAAACCAAGATGAGCCAGATCCTCCGGTAAAAAATAGGCTCAACAGTCCCGAATGTTTTGATGACGGACACCGTCATAGATCGCTTACAATTGTTTCCTCGGTTTTGGCGGGAGTTGGCCGATGGACGATGATGGCGTTCAGAAGGACTCACCGTTGCACGACGTGCGATTTCTTGGAGTCGCGATTAGCTCCAGCAACCCCTAAATCGAGGTCGTCTCCACCGCCGGGACTTCGCTATATGGACGAATCCCACTACATCTACGTCGTTCGCCCGACCCGCCCCGAGATGCTTTCAGACGGTATGACCGACTTGGAACAAGATACCGTTGCGGCGCATTTTGATTACCTCAAGGTATTGGCCGATAAGGGCGTCGTTCGGATGGCTGGGCGGACGCTCGAATTTGGGAAACAGGCGTTCGGTATCGTCGTATTTATGGCTGCATCCGAGGCTGAGGCGCAGAGACTGGTCGATGATGATCCCGCCGTTCGCGAGGGTGTCATGACTGCGGAGCTATCCTTATTCAGGATTGCTATCGATCGTTCATAGGTTCGGATACCCGCGTCACCACCGAGATGGCCCTGCACGTGCACGCCTACAACCTCACGCGCGTCATCAACATCCGGGGCACCGGCCCGCTGATGGCCGCAATGCGAGCCTACGCTCGTCACGGGCCAGAGCGCGCCCGGGGGAATAGACCCAGCAAGCCGATCTTCCGGCCAGCATTTCCGCTTTCGATACCTGGGCGTCCGGTGCTGAGGGTACAGCGAACATACCGGAGGTGGCGCCGAATTGACGCGGTTGACCCACAGCAGCCATTAGAACGGACAGTTCGAATTTTCCTTTCTCCCTATATAAGTTTCACCGAAATGGCTTCTCGAAAAAGTCCATCTAATCGGACTATCCTGAAGCTACTCTGTCGGTATGTATTTGATATGGTCGCTCCGAAACCTTGCCGGGACGGACGGTTTGGCTGATCGTGAATACCGAAACGAAATTGTGCCGCAAATGCAGGAACCAAAAGAATGATACACCATGAACGGATCCATGATATCGACGCCACGACTGACACCATATGGGCTGTTCTCAGCCGATTCATGCACATCGACGAATTCGCACCGCTGGTCAAATCCGTGGACGCGCTTACTGAAGGCCCAGATGGGATAGGATCGATCAGGCGCTGCCATTTTGCTGACGGCACCTCGGTGGTGGAGGAGGTCACTGGATGGGAGGCCAATTGAGGGTATCGTGTTCGTTTGTCGGAAATGGAAGCAATGCCTCTACATGAAGCTCATGCTGAGCTGACCGTCGAGCCGCTGGACGCCGGGAGATCGAGAGTGAAGTGGAGCATGAATTATCGTGTTAAATACGGACCGTTCGGATGGATATTGGGTCAGACCATGATGAAAGTGATGATGGGCAAAATCCTCGACGGCAATCTGAAGGGATTGGCCGATAAGGTCCAGTCGAACGACATTGGCCGGGGTTAATGAATGAGCAGATGTCACTTCTGCTTTTGGCTATTCGCGTCGCCGCGGCCCGCCAGCCATCACGACCGCAGGCAGGTGAAAAGCTGACCCGACGGGTCGGCAGGTCCCCGCCAACCCACAAGATCGGACAGAAACCTAAGGGTTTTCCAGCACCGCCACACCGGGCAGGGTCTTGCCGGCCAGCCAGTCGAGAAAGGCGCCGCCGGCCGTCGAGAGGTAGCTGAAATCGTCCGCCGCCCCGGCCTGGGCGAGCGCCGCCAGGGTGTCGCCGCCGCCGGCCACGCTGGTCAGCCGGCCGGCCGCCGTGAGCTCGGCCGCGGCCCGGGCCACGGTTGCCGTGCCGGCAGCGAAAGGCGGCGTTTCGAAGGCGCCCAGGGGGCCGTTCCAGACGATGGTGCGGCAGGCCTCCAGACGGGCTGCCAGATCGCGGGCGCTCTCGGGCCCGATGTCGAGGATCATGGATTGCCTTGGCACCGCCCTGGTGGCCACGGTCTGGAAATCCACGCCTTCCCCGAGTTCGTCCGCCACCACCACGTCGTCGGGCAGCACGATGGTGCAGCCGGCGGCCCTGGTCCGGCTCTCGACATCGCGGGCCGTCTCGGCCAGCTCGTGCTCGCAAAGGCTGCGGCCGACGTCGATGCCGCGGGCGTGCAGAAAAGTATTGGCCATGCCGCCGCCGATGATCAGCACATCGACGCGGGTCACCAAGTTGTTCAGGACCTCGAGCTTGGTCGAAACCTTGGCGCCGCCGATCAGTGCCGCCAGGGGCCGCTCAGGCGTTTCCAGGGCGTCGCCCAGGGCCCGCAACTCGGCGCCCATGCCGAGTCCGGCGGCGGCCGGCAGAAGGCGGGCCAGGGCCTCGGTCGAGGCATGCGCCCGGTGGGCGCAGGAGAAAGCGTCGTTGACGTAGCAATCGCCGAGTTCGGCCAAGCGGGCCGCGAAATCGGGGTCGTTGGCTTCCTCGCCGGCATGAAACCTGAGGTTCTCCAGCAGCGCCACTTCGCCGTCGGACAGGCCTGCGACCACCGCCGCCGCCTTTTCGCCGACGCAGTCCTCGGCGAAAGCGACGGACTGCCCCAGCGCGGCGCTGAGTGCCGGCACCACGGCGGCCAGCGACATCTCGGGCAGCGCCCGGCCTTTTGGGCGGCCGAAATGCGAGATCATGACGACCCGGGCGCCGCGCCCCACCAGGGCCTTGACGGTGGGCACCAGGCGTTCGATGCGGGTGGCGTCGCTGACCTGGCCCTCCCGCATGGGCAGGTTGAGGTCGGCCCGCAACAGCACCCGCCGGCCGCCGACCTCGAGCTCCTCGAGGCTGCGGAAGGCCACGGTTCAGCCGAGTTTGGCGAGCGCCACGGTGGTGTCGCACATGCGGTTGGAAAAGCCCCACTCGTTGTCGTACCAGCTCAGCACCCGCACCAGCTTGCCGCCCACCACCTTGGTCTGGGTCAAATCGAAGATCGAGCTGGCCGGGTTGTGGTTGAAGTCGATCGACACCATGGGCCCGTCCGAGACCGCCAGCACGCCCTTGAGACGGCCGCGGGAGGCCTTGTTCATGGCCTGGTTGACCTCGTCGACGCTGGTCTTGCGTTTGACCGTTACGGTGAGGTCGACCATCGAGACGTTGGGCGTGGGCACGCGCACGGCCGAGCCGTCGAGCTTGCCGGCCAGCTCGGGCAGCACCAGGCCCAGCGCCCGGGCCGCTCCGGTCGAGGTCGGGATCATCGAAAGCGCCGCGCCGCGGGCCCGGCGCAGGTCGTCGTGCAGCGTGTCGAGCACCGGCTGGTCGCCGGTGTAGGCGTGTACCGTGGTCATATAGCCGCTCACGATGCCGACGGTGTTGTTCAGCACCTGGGCCACCGGGGCCAGGCAGTTGGTGGTACACGAGGCGTTGGAGACCACGCGGTGCGATTTGCGCAAGGTTTTGTGGTTGACGCCGTAGACCACGGTGGCGTCGGCGCCGCCGGCCGGGGCCGAGACCAGCACCCGCTTGGCGCCCGCCTCGAGGTGCTGGGCCGCCGCCTCGCGGCTGTTGAAGAAGCCGGTGCATTCGAGCGCCACGTCGACGCCCAGCTTGGCCCAGGGCAGCTTGGCGGGATCGCGCTCGGCCGTCACCTGGATGCGGCCGCGGCCGATGTCGATGGCGTTCTTATATGTCTTGACGCTGCCGGCGAAGGGGCCGTGCACGGAATCGTGGCGCAACAGGTGGGCATTGGTTTCCACCGGGCCCAGGTCGTTGATGGCCACGACCTTGATGTCGCGCCGTTTACCTTCGTGCACGGCGCGCAGGATGTTGCGCCCGATACGTCCAAAGCCATTAATCGCTACTCGAACCGCCATCGGTTCCTCCGTTTTCTTCGTCTGGGTTGTCGCCGGACGGGCCGGCAGGGGTGCAATCTAGCCCGCATTTCTCACCGGGTCACGGCCTGCGTCGCCCCCAGGTGATGCGATCCGGAAGGAAAAGGTCGAAGAGCGTAGTGGGACTACGCTCTTCGACCTTTTTCGTAGCGGGCGCGCAGCTGGGGGCGACCCTTCGGGCGTGGGGGGGGGGGCCCCCCCCGGGCGGGCGGGGGGTGGGCCCGGGGGCCCCCCCCCCGGGGCCGCCCCCCCCCCCACGGCGGCGCCCCCCCCCCCCCCCGCCCCGCGCCCCGCCGCG
>JASLXG010000215.1 GCA_030740435.1 Alphaproteobacteria bacterium
CTGACCAAGGTCGACCGGGCCAGCATGGCGGTCAGCCTGGAAGCACGGGTGCCGCTGCTCGACCACCGGGTGGTCGAGTACGTCTGGCGCCTGCCCCCGGCATTGCGCGCCAGGGACGGCCGCGGCAAGTGGCTGTTGCGCCATGTGCTGCAGCAATACCTGCCGCGGGCGCTGATCGACCGCCCCAAGAAGGGCTTCTCCATCCCCACCGGCACCTGGCTGCGCGGGCCGCTGCGGGACTGGGCCGAGGATCTGCTGAGCGAGGAGCGGCTGCGCCGCGACGGCCTTTTCGACCCCCAGCCCATCCGCCGCGCCTGGCGCGAGCTGCAGGCCGGCAAGCCCTGGCATGAGCCGATCTGGGGTGCCCTGATGTTCCAGGCCTGGCACGACCTGCAAGCCCGGACGGCGTGAGTCGCCGGCCATTTCGGTAATGTCCAACCAAGGCATCAAGGTGGTTCACGTCATCACCGGCCTTTCCCTAGGCGGGGCCGAGATCATGCTCTACAAGCTGCTCTCGGCCATGGATCGAAGGGCCTTCGCCAACCGGGTGGTATCGCTGACCGGCGAGGGCGAGATGGCAGCCCCGATTCGCGAGCTTGAGATCCCCGTCAAAGCGCTGGGAATGTCGCCGGGACTGCCCAGTCCGGCCGGCTTATGGAGGCTCAGGCAGGCCCTGCGCCGGGATCGGCCCGCCGTGGTGCAGACCTGGCTTTACCATGCCGACCTGATGGGCTTGGTTGCTGCTGGCCTGGCCGGGGTGCCGAAAGTGGCTTGGAACGTGCGCTGTTCGGACATGGGGGAGAGCTATTACCGGGGCCTCAATGGACTGGTGGTGCGGGCGCTGGCCGTCCTCTCGTCCCGGCCCCAGGTCGTGGTAAGCAATTCCCAGGCCGGCCGCACCATGCACGAGGGCCTGGGCTACCACCCCAGGCGCTGGGACATCATCCCCAACGGCTTCGATCTCGAGGCCTTTCGCCCCGACCGGCAACGCCGGGCCGCCGTTCGTGGCGCCCTGGGACTGGCCGAGGAGAGTCCCCTGATCGGCATGGTGGCGCGCTACGATCCAGTCAAGGGCCAGGACATCTTCCTGGCCGCCGCCGCGGTCTTAGCGGCGCAGCGGCCGGAGGTGCATTTCGCCGTGATCGGGCCGGGCTGCGATGGCAACAATGCCGAACTCGCTGAGCTGGCCCGCCCGGTGCCGAGGCAGCGGTTGCATACGCTCGGCCTGCGCCGTGACATCGCCGCCGTGACCGCGGCCCTCGACATCGCCAGTTGCGCCTCGCACGGCGAGGGCTTCCCCAACGCCGTCGGCGAGGCCATGGCCTGCGCGGTTCCCTGCGCCGTCACCAACGTTGGCGATTGTGCCGTGATGGTGGGAGAGACCGGCCGGGTGGTTCCGGCCGGTGATCCCGCTGCCCTGGCCGCGGCCTTGCTGGAGCTCGTCGATCTGGGCCCCGAGGGTCGGCAGCGACTGGGTCAAAGCGCACGCCAACGCCTTAAGGAACATTATTCGCTCGACCGTATCGCCGGCCGCTACGAGGCGCTCTACCGGGAGCTTGCCGATCAACCCACGGCGTCACGGTAGATGGCCAGCGCCTGGCGCACCACCTCGCGGCAGCGGCACCACCGCCGGCATCTCGGCACGCCGCCCCCGCCACTCGACCACACCCTCGTCGTGCCAGGCTTGGAGATCGGCCTGCGGCACGGCGCCTGGGAGTCTCGACCTGGTGTTGGCGATCAGGGCGAAACGTACCCCAACCCCCTTGTCCCAGATCAGGCGGGCCACGGCCAGACGGTGTCAGACGAAGAAATAGGCCTGGTTGACGGCGTAAAGGAGCGTCGGTTGTTGGCTCGTGAATTGCGCATCGGCGCTGGCGATCGCCGCCGCCAGCGCAGGGGACGTATGATGTTATCAGGTCGCTCTGGATCAGCGCGTCGAGCCGCCGATGGCAAACGCCAAATCCCCACACCAAGACGGCGATTTTTTGCCGCGGTCATCGTTATGCTCGAAACAAATCGCCGTAGAATGCCACCGTCACAGGTCATGCCACCTCGAAAAATGGACCACGGGGCCTATCTCATGATCAGGCCGGACGCATGACGGGAAAGCAAGCTTTGACACAATCCAGGGCAGCACAGGATTCGCCGCCGGCCGCCGGGCCAGGGGTCATGCATTGCGCTTTCGTGCATGCCCCCGACCCCTTCTACGCCAATACCCAGAACTACGGCGCCCAGTTCATGCCGGTCTGGGCCTACACCTTGGCCGCCCACATCCCCGACGACGGGCACTTCGAACTCAGCCTCTACGACACCCGCTTCGACAGGGTGGATGACATTGCGCGGGCCGACGTCTATCTGTTCAGCGCCGTCAACCAGGATTACGCCAAGCTGGTGCAAACCCGCGAGCAACTGGCCAGGCGCCATGCCGGGGCCCGCTTCATCGTCGGCGGGCCCATCTGCTGGTCCTTCGAGCAGGCCGGCGACCTGAACAAGCTTGCCGATTTCGACCACGTCTGCATTGGTGACGGCGAGGAGAATCTGCCGGAAATCCTCGAGGCTCTGCGTCTGGGGAAGGACCTGCAGCCGGTCCTGCGGGCCGCCCGCCGCTTTGACCTGGCCCTCGCCCGGCCCATGCACCAGGGCTTGCTGGAGGCCGGTCTGAAGCGCTATTACGGCGCCGTGCTCGAGGTCTCGCGCGGCTGCCCGTTTCTCTGCGAGTTTTGCGACGTTCGCATCCTTCCCGACAACAACCGCGCCCACAACAAACCCCCCGAGTTGATCGTTGCCGAGATCGACCAGCTCTGCCGCAGCGGCGTCGGCGAGGTGCTGTTCGCCTGCGACAACTTCATCGGCGAGCCGCGCTGGGCGGAAGCCGTGGTCGATGCCCTGATCGCCTGGCAGAGCCGCAGCGGCTTTCGCCCCAGCCTCTATACCTGGCTGACCATCAACATACACAAGCACGATCGCCTGTTGCAGAAGATGCGCCGGGCCGGCTTCGATCTCTTGTTCGTCGGCATCGAGAGCTTCAGCGAGAACTCGCTGCTGGAGACCGCCAAGGTTCAGAACGCGGCGCCTGAGATGGTGGCGGCGGTGCGGACCATCCAAAGCTACGGCTTCATCGTCGTGGCCGGTCTGATTTTCGGCTTCGATTCCGATGGCGAAGACTGCTTCGACCTCACCTTGGACGGCCTCCGCGAAGCCGGGCTGTTGTCCGGC
>JASLXG010000216.1 GCA_030740435.1 Alphaproteobacteria bacterium
ACTACAACACCGTCAGGCCGCACAGCGCCCTCGGCTACAGGCCACCGGCGCCGGAGACTATTCTGCACCACCGGCCCGTTCCGGCCTTCGCTGTTGATGGGCTGCGGCCGAACCGGGCCTCAGAACGGATGGCAAACAGGCCAGCAGCCCCAGCAGCAGGGCCGGTGCAAGCAGCGACGTGAGCATGCGCGCCATGTCAGACCCGGCGCCGACGGCGCTGCCAAAACAGCCAGCCGACCCCGGCCCCGGCCACCGCCAGACCGCTGCCGAAGAGCGCATAGATCATGGTTTTGGCCTGGCGTTGGGTGTCGTAGGGCGAGCCCCAGATGCGCGGTCCCGTCATGTTGGAAAACTTGATTTCGACCGAGGGCAGGCGGTCGGGCTTGAGGTAGCCAATGCGGAACAGCCGCTCATCGCCGCGCTCCAGCTTTTCTTGGCGAAAGGCAAAATGATTGCTGCCTTTCTTTTGCGAAGGCACGCTGCCGGCCGGCGTGATGCTGAATTCGCTCGAGCACAGCGGTTGCTTGATGTCGATCTCCAGCTTTTCGATGGGGTGGTTGGCACGTAGCGTGAACTCGATTTGGCGGCGCTCCTTGGCCAAGTCGAGGGGCGGCAGGTGGTAGCTAAGGTAAAAGTTGGAAAAGGGCAGCGACAACACAGCCTCGTCCATGGTCTCGCCGCTGAAGACCTCGTAGAGCTGGCAGAAATGCTGGCCCCCCGGCGACAGGCTGCAGACGTCGTTGATGACCACGCCCTTGGGAATGAGAAAGCGGGTGGTGGTGGGAAAGCGCGTATCGTCGGTAAAGCGGCCGTCGTGCACCACCAGAACGCCGGCATCATCATGCTCGGGCCAGATCATCACCCGCATGCGGCCGATCGCCAGCCCCTCGGCTGCCTGGGCCGTCGGCAGCGCCAGCGGCAAGCCGGTGGCGATGGCGATGGCGAGGACTAGCCATACGAACAGAATTCTGCTTCCAGACAACATGGGTCACAAACTTCGGGCTGCGTCGCGGGCCCCGCCAGACCACTCTGCCGCCATAGCTGCGAAGACTGCGATACTGTCACCGTCGGGTGCTGGCGGTCAACCAGGGTGAGAAATGCCGGCTTGAGGGCGTTGATTCGGGCTCGCGCAACAGCCACCCTGGCAACCATGTCCGATCCCCAATCCCTCGACGGCCACGTCGACGCCATCGTCGACGATCTTTTGGCGCGGCGCCAGGTCGAGGCCGCCACGGCTGAGTTCAAGCGCCTCGGTCCCGCCGCCACGGCCAGGCTCTGCCAGCACCTCTCGGTGGCCGATTTCGCCCGCCGCTCCATCGCGCTTTTCGCTCTGCAACATTGCTGGACGGCGGCGGCGGCGGAGCCGGTGGCGGCGCTGCTGGCCGACGATGACGAGGAACTGCGCAAGATGGCCGCCATTGCGCTGGTGCGGGGCCAGGGCTTCGAGGCCCTGGCCCGCGCCAGCCAGCCGCTGCTGAAAGACCCGCGCCCCGGCGTCGCCGGCTTTGCCCTGCAGAACCTGGAGGGCGAGGCGCCGGACCTGGGTCGCACCCGCCGCTTGCTGCCCCAACGCCGTTTTTGGCCCCATTTGCGCAAGCACTTGCTGCGCTACCGCACGGCGGCGCTGACGCCCGACACGCTCGGCATGCTGGCAGAGGGCGAGGCGGAGGAATCCCGGGCCGCCATGGCGGCGCTCGTGCACCAGAACGCGGCCGACACCCAGATCCGCGAGCGGCTCGCCGCCCGGCTTGCCGACAGCGATCCGGCGAGCCGCGAGTTCGCCGCCGAATACCTCTCCTGGCACGGCTCGGCGGCCGAACAGCCAGCCCTGGCGGCGGCACTGGCCGGCGAAGACGACGCTTTTGCCGCGGCCGCCATGCGCCACGCCGAGAGCGCCATCTCGCGCCGCCGGCGGGGCCGCCTCGAGCCCGCCAAAAGGGCGCGCGAGCTGGCCGACCTGGCCCAGACCGAGCCCTTCGAGCCGCACTGGGCCTACCGCGGCCAAAGCGCCGACGAAAGCTTCATAACGGGCCGCAAAGCCCGCTTCGAGCGGCTGGCCAAACTGTTCGCCATGCCGGGTCGCGGGCCCCGGGAAGAACGCCACGACGGCCCCAACACGGTGCCCCCGGGCAACCAATTGATGGCACCGCTGCGCGATTTCTTCGACGCCGATCGCCGCACCTTCGGCAAGCAGCAGGACCATACCGCCATAGAAGGCTTCGGCGGCATGGTCCACGTCGCCGACGACGTGGCCTGGAACCAAGGCCAGGCCACCGTCGTGGCCATCGGCGACGGCCTGGTGCGCTACGTCGGCTGCTCCGCCACCTGGGGCTACATGGTGATCATCGAGCACCGCCTGCAGGGCGCCCGCGGGCCGGACGAGATCTTCTGCTCGCTCTACGCCCACCTCGGCCCCTTCGTGGCGCTCGGCACCGGCCAGGCGGTGCAAAAGGGCGGCAAAGTCGGCGTCATCGGCCGCACTTACACCTGGGAGAACGGTGGCTACGTGGCGCATCTGCATTTCGCCATCCATGACGGGCCCTACGCCCAGGTCTGGCTGCCCGGAGCCCTGATCGATATTCGTTTTGAAGGCCTCAACTACCTGGGCCGGGTGGTGCGCTCGGAGCGCCAACAGACCGAGGCTTCGATCGCCACGGCGGCCGGCCGCCAGACCGTCACGACGCCGACCAACTGGGTGCGCGGCTACATGGGCGAGGCGGCCTGGCAGGCCGGCCACCATGGCTGGCGCCAGCCCCAGGACTTCATCCGCCGCCGATCAGGGTCTTGATGGCGGCCAGCAACTGGTCGTTGCTGGTGCGCGACTTGACCAGCACCTGGGCCACCTCGCGGGCCACTTCGGCACCGCTCTCGTGGGCCGAAAAGACCAGCACCGGCACCAGCGGCATATGGCGGCGCAGGTCGGGCAGCAACGTCAATCCCGAGCCGTCGGGTAAACTGAGGTCGAGAACCAGCAGGTCGTACGTGCGCTCCGCCAGTTTTTGCCGCGCCTCGCCGACGCTGGCCGCCGCCATCACTTCGGCCGTCTGCCCCAACAGGGTGGCCACCACCTGGCGCACGTCGGCATCGTCCTCGACATGCAAGATTGAGGGTCGGGCGTCGGGCCGGGTGTCGCCTGGGTGCCGCCGCATGGCGGACTGCACGGCCGCCGCCAGGCGCTCGTGGTCGATCGGCTTGTCGAGCCAGTCGACCACCGGAAAGGCGTCGCCGCTGAGTTCGTCACGACTCTCGCCGATGTGGGCCGACACCACGACGATGGGCAGCTCGCGGGTGCCGTCCTGTTGGCGCAACTCACGGATCAGTTCGATGCCGCTTTGCCCCGGCAGCGCGATGTCCAACGTCATGGCCAGGTAGTCGCGTTCAGCCAGCATGCGTTTGGCGGCTTCGGCATCGCGCGCGATATCGGCCGCCAGGCCGCCGCCTTCGAGAATGCCTTGCAACAGGTGGGCGGTGTCACCGTCGTCTTCGCAGACCAGGATTCGCGGCAGCGGCCCGCGGACCGGCGACAGCGTGGCCTCGCCGGCCCGCTATTCCGGCAAGCGCAGGTGAAAGGTGGTGCCGCTGGCGCCGCCGGTCGCGGTGGCGAAATCGATGATGCCGTTGTGGCGCTCGACGATGGCCTTGCAGATGTTCAGGCCCAGCCCGGTGCCGCCGCGGCTGCGGCTGTCGGAGGAATCGGCCTGGACGAAACGCTCGAAAATGCGGCCGCGCTCCTCCTCGGGAATACCGGGGCCCTGGTCTGCCACCGAGACACGCAGAAGATGATCCTGGCGTTCCAGGGTGACACGCACGGTGCCGCCCTCGGGAGAGAACTTGGCGGCATTGGAGAGCAGATTGGTCATGACCTGGGTCAAGCGGTCGCCATCGCCGATGATCTTGGCCGTGGCCAACCCTGGGGCCCCCGGAACCAATTCGAATTCGACGCCGAACTGGGTCCCGTAGGCGGCGTTGTCGCTGAGCGATTGCTCGACCAGGGGCAAGAGATCGAGGGGTTCCATGTTGAACACCATGCGGCCCGATTCGATCTTCTCGATGTCGAGGATGTCGTTGATCAGGCGCACCAGGCGTTCGCTGTTGTTGCGCGCGATGTCGACCAGGTTCATGGCCTCTGTGCTCATCTCGCCACCGATGCCGCCGGCCAGCAGGCCCAGCGAGCCGC
This sequence comes from Alphaproteobacteria bacterium, assembly GCA_030740435.1. Taxonomy (NCBI): domain Bacteria; kingdom Pseudomonadati; phylum Pseudomonadota; class Alphaproteobacteria; species Alphaproteobacteria bacterium. The sequence goes on from JASLXG010000216.1 coordinate 4,178, forward strand.
TGATCGAGGTCAGCGGCGTGCGCAGCTCGTGGCTGACGGTGGAGACGAATTCGTTCTTCAGGCGATCGACCCGGCGCCTCTCCGTGATGTCGCGCAGGATGCCGACGAACAGGCGCTCGCCCGGCAGCCGCATCTCGGCCACCGCCAGCTCGATCGGCACGGTGCTGCCGTCGCGGTGACGGCCCTCGACCTCGCGGCGCAGCCCAATGACTCGAGGCTGGCCCGTGGTGAGATAGTTCTCCAGGTACTGGTCGTGCTCGGCGGCGTAGGGAGCGGCGGCCAAAATCTTGACGTTGCGTCCGATCAGATCCTCGATGCCATGGCCGAAGATCTGCTCGGTGGCCGGGTTGGCGGTCAGGATCAGCCCGCGCTCATTGATCACGATAACGCCGTCGACCAGGGTATCGACGATGGCCCGCACTCGCTCGGCGCTTTCCTCCTCGCGCCGAAAGGTGGCATACATGCTGATCAGAAGGCCGCTCAGCACGCAGAGATAGCTCACCTTCTTGAGGCTGTGGGCGACGTCGAATTCGTAGTCGAAAAGCCGGCCCGAATGGGACATGAAGACGACCTGCCCGACCAGGCCGACGACCAGCGACAGCACCAGCCAGTGCTCGAAGGGATCGTCTCGCCAGGCGCCCTTGCGCAGGTAGCCGATCAGCGCCAGCAGAAAAAACAGCGCCGGTGCGAATTCCTCGGGCCGGTGAAAGACGAATTCCGGATAGTAGGCCGCGGGCAGCGGCGCGAAGGCGAAGAACAAAAAGCTGGCCAGGGTGAAGGCGGCGCTGAAGGCGTATACCGTGCCCTCGCCAATACGCCCGGCATCGCCAAGCCGGGCCTGGCGTGACCACGCCAGCCAGCTCAGCAGCATGAAGACTGCCAGGAACTGGCGCGAGGCGACCCAGCTCCAGGGAATCAGCGAGGGCAGGTCCGAGGGCATGAAAGGCTGGAAAAAAGCCGACGTCACCACGGCATGGTAGCCATCGAGGAAGGTAGTGCCGAGAAAGCCGGCGCCGATGAACAGGAAAGTGTTCGATTTGCGGCTGTAGTAGCGCACCAGCGCCATGGCGCCGACGCCCAGCGCCAGCAACGTGGCCACCGTCTCCATCAGGGTGTGCAACTCGCGGCTGCCCTGCCAGCCCGAGTCGTGCCCCAGCAGCTGGCCAAACCCCAGCCCCAACGCCACCACGACATAGGACCAGGCGCGCAACGCCGTGTTGACTGGCCTGGCGCCCAATGTCACGGCAGCAGCCGACGCCCGCCGGGGGCGGCACCGTGAAGCTGGTAGGAAGCGGGCCATTGGCCAAGGGATATTGGCGCGGGGCCGAGGAAAGCAAGTCCGGCCGCGGCCCCAACTCAGAGCTCGAGCCGGCGGCGCTCATAGGCACGCTTCCACATCTCCTCGATATCGCTTCCGAATACGAACGATTCCTCGGCCGGCGCCACCACCCAATCGTCGCGCGCCAGCTCGCCTTCGAGCTGGCCCGGCGCCCAGCCGGCGTAGCCCATGGCAAACAGGCTGAAGCGGGGACCCCGGCCCGAGGCGATGGCGCGCACGATCTCGGCATTCGAGCTAAGCAGCGCCGGGCCGACGGCATCACGGCTGTGTGGGGAAACGTAGTCACGGCTGTGCAATACGAAAAAGCGGTTGATCTCGACCGGTCCGCCGTAGTGGATGGGCACCTCGGCGATGGCCGGCGGCTGGTCCAGTTCCAGTTCCAGGCCTTGCAGCAATTTGGCGATGGGGCCCTTGCCAAGCAAGCGGTTGATGATGATGCCCAAGGCGCCGCCGGCGTCGTGGCTGACGATGTAGATGACGCTCTGGCGAAAGCGCGGGTCGCCCAGGTGCGGGGCGGCAATCAAAAGCTGCCCGGCCAGACCCAGCACGGCCCCGGCCCGGCCTGCCGGATCAGCGGTCGCGGCGACCGTGGCGGTCGGCGCCGGGGCGAACAACAGGGCGGCCAGCATGAGGGTGCCCGCCCACCGCGTTCGCCATCCCCCGCCTGCCCGTTCGATCCCCATGGCAGGCCCATTCTTTCACGTTTGCGCCGTCGCTGCATGCCATCTAGGCCCGCATTTCTCACCGGGCCACGGCTGGCGGCAATGCTATAAGGCAGGGTCCGCGGCGACGGGGAGCGCTATGAAGCGCGCTGCAGCGGCCATATTTCTTGTGCTGGCGGCGGCACCGGGGGCTGCCGCGGAGGACACCTTTGCTTCGGCACGGCGCGAGTTGCTGGCTGAGATCGTCGCCGATGGCAAGATGACAGCCGCCTTTACCGGCCGGCCGCGATTTGCCCCCAAGGTGCTGGCGGCCTTGGCTCAGGTACCCCGCCATCGCTTCGTGCCGGCCCTGGCGCGGCCCTTCGCCTACCTCAACCGGCCGCTGCCCATCGGCCACGGCCAGACCATCTCGCAGCCCTACATCGTGGCCCTGATGACCGACCTGCTGGAAGTCGAGCCCGACCACGTGGTGCTCGAGGTGGGCACCGGTTCGGGCTACCAGGCGGCGGTGCTGGCCGGCCTGGTGGCCCGGGTGCTCAGCCTCGAGATCATCGAACCGCTGGCCCGCCAGGCCAAGGCCCGGCTGGCCCAGTTGGGCTATGACAACGTCACGGCGCGCCAGGCCGACGGCTACGACGGCTGGCCCGAGATGGCACCCTTCGACGGCATCATCGTCACCGCCGCCGCCGACCACATCCCGCCGCCCCTGGTGGCCCAACTCAAGCCCGGCGGACGCCTGATCATCCCGGTGGGTCCGCGTTTCCTCACCCAGCAACTGGTGCTGGTGGAAAAAGACCGCCACGGAAACGTTCGTACGCGCCAGATCCTGCCCGTCCGCTTCGTGCCCCTGACCGGCCGCTGAGCCGTGCTGGGCCTAGCCATCGCGCTTTTGTCGGCCGGCGCCGTGGGCTACGAAATCCTGCTCATGCGGCTCTTCGCCATCGTCCAGTGGCACCACTTCGCCACCATGGTGGTGAGCCTGGCGCTGTTGGGCTACGGCGCCGGCGGCAGCCTGCTGGCCTGGCGGCGCCAGGCGCTGCTGGATCGCTTTACCACCGCCTTCGCCACCGCCGCCGGGCTTTTCAGCCTGACCTCGGTGGCCGCCTTCGGCCTGGCCCAGCGCATCCCCTTCAATCCCCTGGAGATCGTCTGGGAGGCCGGCCAGCTGTTGCGGCTGGGCGCCATCTACCTGGTGCTGGCACTGCCTTTCGCCTGCGTCGCCCTGGCCATCGGCCTGGCGCTGGCGCAACGGCCCGGCCGCATCGGCAGCCTCTACCGGGCCGACCTGCTGGGGGCCGGGCTGGGCGCCGGCGCCGTCATGGCGGCGCTTTATACCTGGTTCCCGGCGGTCTGCCTGATGCTCTTCGCGGCCGCCGGGCTGCTGGCGGCGGGACTATGCTGTTTGGCCGCCAAACGGCCTGCCGGCTGGCTCCTGCTGCTGGCCGGGCTGGCCTCTCCGTTCGTCTGGCCGCCGGCCCTGACGGCACCCATGCCGTCCCCCTACAAGGCGCTCAGCCAGGCCCTCGAGGTGCCGGGAAGGCGCATCGTGGCGCGGCGTTCGAGCCCGCTCGGCCTGATCACGGTGGTCGAGAGCACAGAGGTGCCGTGGCGCCACGCGCCGGGGCTGAGCCTGACCCGACCGGCCGCCGTGGCGACCCAGCTGGCGCTCTTCAGCGATGGCGCCGCCATGACCCCGATCGCCCGCTACCAGGGCCGGCGCCAGACACTGACCTACCTCGACCGGCGCCCCGCGGCGCTGGCCTACCGGCTGCTCGAGAAGCCCAGGGTGCTGGTGCTCGGGGCTGGTGGCGGCGCCGAGGTGCTGCTGGCCGGCTACCACGGCGCCCGGTCCATTGACGCGGTCGAGCTTGACGGCCGCGTCGCCGAGCTGCTGAGCCGGGACTTCGCGGCCTACGCCGGCCACCTCTTCGCCCCGCCCGAGCACCGCCTGCACGTAGCCGAGGGGCGCAGCTTCGTGGCCGCCAGCCGGGCCGTCTACGACCTCATCCAGGTGGTGGCCGGTGATTCCTTCAGCGCCGGGGCGGCTGGCCTGCTGGCCCTCAACGCCGGCCCGCTCTACACCGTCGAGGGTTTGCAGAGCCTTCTCGCCCGCCTGGCACCCGGCGGCCTGCTCAGCCTCGGCGGCCGCCTCCGGCTGCCGCCACGGCAAAGCCTCAAGCTGGTGGCCACGGCCATCGCGGCGCTCGAGGGCCTGGGCCTGGAAGCGGCCGGCCGCCTGGCCCTGATCCGCGGCTGGGACACGGTGACGCTGCTGCTCGGCAAGCAGGAATTCGGCCCCGCCGAGGCTGCCGCCGTGCGCCACTTCGCGGCCGCCCATGGCTTCGACCTAGCCTACTTGCCGGGAATCGAGGAGAGCGAAACCAACCGCTTCAACCGGCTTTCGGAGCCCTACCTCTACGCCGGCACCCGGGCGCTGCTGGGGCCTGGGCGCGCCGCCTTCAGGGCCGGCTACGCCTTCGACATCACTCCGGCCAGCGACGACCGGCCCTATTTCCACGACGTCTTCCGTTGGCGCAGCCTGCCCGGGGTGCTGGCCTTGCCGGCGGCCGGGGCCGTGGCGCTGGTCGAGTGGGGCTACGTCATCGGGCTGGCGACGCTGGCCCAGGCGCTGGTCTTCGGCGCCCTGCTGGTGGTGGCACCCCTGGCGCTCTCGCGGCCGGTGCGACGGGCTCGCGCGGGCGCCGCGCTGGTGCTCTATTTCGGCGCCGTCGGGCTGGCCTTTTTGTTCGTCGAAATCGCCTACATGCAGCGCTTCACGCTGCTGCTCGGCCATCCCATCAGCGCCGTCGCCGTGGTGCTGGCGGGGTTCCTGGTGTTCGCCGGCCTGGGCAGCGGCTTTGCCGGGGTCTTGGAAAAGCGCTTCGGAAGCACCGCCGTGACCCTGGCGGTGGCCGCCATCGCCCTGGTGGCGGGGCTCGAATTGCTGGCCTGGCCGGCGCTCTTCGCCCTGCTGGCGCCACTGCCCGAGAGCGGGAAAACCGTCGCCGCGCTGGTCCTCATCGCTCCGCTGGCACTGCCCATGGGGCTGCCCCTGCCGCTGGGTCTTGGACGCTTGGGACGGACGGTACCGGCGCTGCTGCCCTGGGCCTGGGCGGTCAACGGCTGCGCCTCGGTAGTGGGTGCCGTGCTGGCGCTGCTGCTGGCAATGGAATTCGGCCTCACTGCGGTGGTGCTGTCGGCGCTGGTGCTTTACGCCCTGGCCACGCGGGTTATGCTGGTGCCGATGGCAAGGGAGTAGCAAATGAGCTTGCAGATGTACGAGACCGTGGTGGCGGCCTTGGCTGAGGTCGGGCTGGCGGTGCGCGGCGCCTTTCACCCCGAGGCCGAGGACGGCGTGCCGGACCTGCCCGACGGCCGGCCGGTGGCGACGCTGGTGCTGGCCGGCAACGTCGGGCCCGGCATGTTCCAGGCCTTTGCCAAGGCGCGCGACGGTTGGACCGCAGCCGACGACAAGGGCCATCCGCTGAACCACTGGTCGCGGCTGGTCCTGAGCGAAGCCAGCCGGCGCTTCGGAGGCAGCCCCGACTGCCTGCCCATCTATTCCTTCGACGGCCCGCCCTACCATCCCTTCCAGCGCTGGGCGCGCAAGGCGGAAGCCGTGCACCCCTCGCCGCTGGGCCCCTTCATCCATCCCGACTACGGCCTCTGGCACGCCTACCGCGGCGCTTTGGGCTTTGGCCAGCGCTTCGAGGTGCCGCCCCGGGATCTCCGCCCCAACCCCTGCGCCAGCTGCCCTGACCGGCCCTGCCTCGAGACCTGCCCGGTCGAGGCCCATTCCGGCAAGGGCCTCGACCTGCTGGCCTGCGTCCGCCACATGGACGGCCCCGACGGCGAGGACTGCATCCAGCGCGGCTGCCAGGCCCGCCGCGCCTGCCCGGAGGGCCAGGATTTCCTCTACGCCCCCGAACAGGCCAACTTCCACATGGACAGCTTCACCCGGCTGCGCAAAGCCGATTTCATCGCCCGCGGCGTCTGGTAGGGCCCCCGGGCCCCACTTTCGAAACCCCGCCTCTGGTCGAAAAGCGTCCGCGTCCCCTTAATTGAGGAATGTTAAGGTGCGTGGCGACAGTTCGTTAACCAAGCGTCCGCGTCCCCTTAATTACGAGATTCGTCCGCGTCCCCTTCGTCCTTAAATGGTGACAGTCACCATTTATTGGCTGCGAACGTGGTGACAGCGGGTTCCGCCCTGAGCGGCCGGCGCAAAAATAATGGTGACTGTCACCAATTTTTTGCTCTCTCGGTGGTCGAGCCGGAAAAAGTCGCTCTAAACCTTTCATAGGTTCCCTTAGCGAACACATCATGGGAGGAGGGAGCCATGTCGAGACAGCCACGCATCGTCGTCGCGGGTTGGCCGCATCATGTCACCCAGCGCGGCAACCGCCGCCAACAGGTGTTTTTCGGGGAGCGCGACTACCAGGCTTATCTTCGGTACCTGGGTGAGGGATGCCGGCGGTTCGGCGCCGCCATCTGGGCCTATTGCCTGATGCCCAATCACGTGCACTTGGTGTTGGTACCAAAGTCCCAGGTAGCGCTGGCTCGCAGCGTCAGCAGCGCCCACCACCGCTATGCCTGGCGTACCAACCGACGCCGGGACTGGTGCGGACATCTGTGGCAAAGCCGCTTCTACTCCACCGCCATGGACCAGGGGCATCTGCTGGCCGCGGTGCGCTATGTAGAGCTCAACCCGGTGCGCGCCGGTTTGGTCGGCGAGGCTGCGGCCTGGCCCTGGAGCAGCGCCCGCCATCATCTTGGCCGGTCCGCCGACGGACTGCTGTCGCCGGGAGTGCTGGAGGACCTGGTCGGGGATTGGCAGACCTACCTCCAAGGACCGAAGGAGCCGCAGGAGGACGAGGCCCTGCGCCGCCATACGCGCAACGGCTGGCCGCTGGGCTCCGAGACGGCTATTGCCAGGTTGGAGCGGGAACTGGGCCGCCGCCTGCGCCCGGGGAGCAGGGGACGCCCGCGAAAAGAGCCTTGAAGCGGTCCCCCTCCCCCCCCAATTGGTGACAAAATTGGTGACAGTCACCAAATTTTTTCCGCGAAGCCGGCGCTGATCGCCGGTTTCACGCTGAATGGATGACGCTGAGAAAATGGTGACTGTCACCATTTTTCACCATTTTTCGCATTTTTCCGATTGGGCGCCCCCTTGATTAGGAATGCCAGGGGGGTGGCGGGTGTGGTCTGCGTCGCCCCAGCAGGTAGAAGACCGAGGCGCGTCGGCGAGGTGAAGTCGCGGCGCTCTATGGCCAATCCAGCGTTCTCCAGCTTGGCCTCGAAGGCGGCCAGTGAGTGGCCGCGGTAGCCGATCTCCCAGTGGTGACCCTGGGGGTCGTCGTCGGGCCGGAAGCGGCGCAGGAAATTGAATTTCTTCCAGGCGAAATACTGGCGCAGGCGGTGGGCGTTGAGATAGATCCGGGCGTCGAGCTGGAAGCCCTGGTAGGGCACGGACAGCAACAAGTGCGGCACGGCGCTGGCGGCAAATTTCGCCAGCACGCCGTCGACCTCGTCCCAAGGCAGGTGCTCCAGGGTCTCGCAGCAGATCAGGCAATCGAAACCGGCCAGGGTCTCGGGCGCCACCTCGCGCAAGTCGGCCTCGATGTGCAGAACCCCCGCCAGGCCGTGCCTGGGTGCCACCCGGTCCAGCGTCGCCACCTCGAACCCGGCGTTGAGCAGCAGCGCCGTCACCAAGCCCAGGTTCGGCCCCACCTCGATCACCTTTTGTACGTCGTCCAACCCGGCCAGCAGGTGGACCTGGAACCATTGGTGGCCGATCCGCTTTTCCGAATAGTAGCGGAACCATTCGCGGCGGCGCGCCGCCGGGTCGTCGGCAAGGTCCATGGGCTGCCACCAAAGCGGCACAAGCGCCGCCGGTCAAGCCATCTTGCCTTTCCCCCGGGCAGCGGTATGGTCAGCGCATGGCCACAAAAATCCCCTTCAAACGCGACCTCACCTTCGAATACGGCGTGGTCGACCAGGTGACGCCGCTGGTGCGCCGCGTCATCGCCCGCAACCCCGGCAACTTCACCATCTTTGGCACCGGCACCTTCATCGTCGGCCAGGACCGGGTGGCGGTGATCGACCCGGGACCCGAGATCGACGAGCATTTCCAGGCGCTCATGGCGGCACTGGAGGGCGAGAGCGTCAGCCACATCGTCGTCAGCCACACCCATCGCGACCATTCGCCCTTGGCGGCCAGGCTCAAAGAGGTAACGGGCGCGCCGACGGTGGGCTTCGGCCCCCACGGCTCGGGCCGGCCCGAGGCCACGGGCCAAGTCGAGGAAGGCGCCGACGATGCTTTCGACCCCGACATCCGGGTGCGTGACGGCGACCTGGTCGAGGGTGAGGGCTGGACCCTGGAAGCGGTACACACGCCGGGCCACACCTCGAACCACGTCTGCTATGCGCTGCGCCAGGAACAGTCACTGTTCTCCGGCGACCACGTGATGGGCTGGTCGACCTCCATCGTCTCGCCGCCCGACGGCGACATGCGGGCCTACATGGCCAGCCTGGAGAAGTTGCTGGGGCGCGACGACCGTGTCTTCTGGCCCAACCACGGCCCGCCCATCGAGGATCCCCAACCCTTCGTACGCGCCTTCATCGCGCACCGGCATGAACGCGAGGCGCAGATCCTGGCCTGCCTGGGCGACGATATTTTCGACATTCCGGCCATGGTCGCCCGCATGTATGCCGATGTGGACAAGGGCTTGCACCCGGCGGCGGCGCGTTCCGTGCTCAGCCACCTCATCCACATGCTCGAGGATGGTCGCGCCGTGTGCGACGGCGCTGCCGGTTTGGACCGGGAGTATCGCTTGGCGTAGCAAACAAACGCCTTTGCGCGCCTGCCTGGCAACATTAATCGGCCGTGGCGCGGGTCCAGGCGTTCTTGGCAATCCACCTCGCCGGCGCGGACCGATAGGCGCAAAACTCGCGCCCCCCCCCCTCGAGTCCGCTGCCCAGCTATTGCGCGTAGTCCGGCTCCTCGGCGTCGAGGATCCGTTTGAGCTCGGTGAAATGGCGCCGCGCGGAAATACCGGCAGTGCCCCGTACGCCGCCGCCTAACCCGCCGTCGGCAGCTCGTGCTCGGCGTATTCCTCGCGCAACTGCGATTTCAAGAGCTTGCCGGTGGCGGTGTGAGGCAACTCCTCGACCACCACCACGTCGTCGGGCATCCACCACTTGACGATCTTGCCCTCGAGATAGGCCAGCATCTCGTCCCTGCCGATCTCGCTGTCCCCGGCACGTACGATAAGCAGCAGCGGGCGTTCGTCCCAGCGCGGATGGGGCACGCCGATGACGCAGGCCTCGGCCACCTCGGGATGGCCGACGGCGACGTTTTCCAGGTCGATCGACGAGATCCACTCGCCGCCCGACTTGATGACGTCCTTGGAGCGGTCGACGATCTGGATGTAGCCCTGGGTGTCGATGGTGCAGACGTCGCCGGTATCGAACCAGTCGTCGCCGTCCAGCACGTCGCCGCCTTCGCCCTTGAAGTAGCCGTCGCAGATCCAGGGCCCGCGCACCAAAAGGTTGCCGAAGGCGACGCCGTCGCGGGGCAGCTCCGCCCCCTCGTCGTCGACGATCTTGATTTCGACGCCGTAGATGCCGCGGCCCTGCTTGATCTGGATGTCGTAGCGCTGCTCTGCCGGCAGATCCTCGATCCCGGCCTTGAAGGTACCGACACTGCCCAGCGGGCTCATCTCGGTCATGCCCCAGGCGTGGATCATGCGGCAATCGTGCTTTTCCTCGAACTCCTCGATCATCGCCCGGGGCACCGCCGAGCCGCCGGAAACCACGCGCTTGACGTGCTCCAGCGTGGTGCCGGTCTCGCGCATGTAGGCGAGCAGCATGAGCCAGACCGTGGGCACGCCGGCGGTCAGGCTGACACGCTCCTGGTCGAGAAGCTTCCACACGCTCTCGCCGTCCAGGTGGGGGCCGGGAAAGACCATTTTGGCGCCGGCCATGGCGGCGGCGTAGGGGATGCCCCAGGCGTTGGCGTGGAACATGGGCACCACGGGCAGGATGGCATCGCGGCTGTTGATGCCCAAAACGTCGGTCATGCAGGCGGCCCAACTGTGCAGCACCGTCGAGCGGTGGGCATAAAGCACGCCCTTGGGATTGCCGGTGGTGCCCGAGGTGTAACACAGCGAGGACGCCGTCATCTCGTCGAAGCTCGGCCATTCCAGGTCGTCATCGTTTTCCTTGATCAGGCTCTCGTAGCAGAGCGCGCCGGGCAGGCTGGTCTCGGGCATGTTGGCTTCGTCGGTCATGACGATGTAGCCCTCGACGCTTTCGAAAGTGGGCGCGAGCTGCTCCACCAATGGCACCAGGTTGCCGTCAACGAAAAGAAGTTTGTCCTCGGCGTGGTTGACGATGTAGCTGAGCTGCTCGGCAAAGAGCCGTGGGTTGAGGGTGTGGCAGATCGAGCCCATGCCCGAGGTGGCGTAATAGACCTCGAAATGGCGGTGCGTGTTCCAGGCCAGGGTGCCGATGCGATCACCGAGCTTGACGCCGCGGCTGGCCAGCGCCTTGGCCAGGCTTTTGGCGCGGCTTTGCGATTCGGCGTAGGTGTAGCGGTGGATCGGGCCCTCGACCGTCTTGGTGACGATCTCGGTATCGCCATGGAATTCGGCGGCGTAATCGATCAGAGTCGAGATCAGAAGCTGACGTTTCTGGATCAGTCCGCGCATCACGGGGCTCCCTCTGGGCCCGGCTCTTCTCCGGGCAATTGCTGCGATGGTGCTATTTTCCACAGCGGGGCGCAGGATTCAACAGACGCGGCGCCCGGCGGAGGGGCAAAAAAACCAGATCTAACCGCGGTTTGGCCCCGATTTGCGCCCTTCATGGTTTGGTGTAGGATGCTCGAAAACCATCCTGGCAACGTTTGGGAATGAGGTTTCGATGTCCGCTTCCGTCCCCCTGATGGCCGGCAAGAAGGGCCTGATCATGGGCGTCGCCAACGAACGTTCGCTGGCCTGGGGCATTGCCCGGGCGCTGGCCGAACAGGGCGCCGAGTTGGCCTTCAGCTACCAGGGCGAGGCCCTGAAAAAGCGGGTGGTGCCGCTGGCCACCCAGGCCGGCTCGGAGATCGTCATGCCCTGCGACGTCAGCGATCTCGACAGCATCGACGCGGCCATGGAGACGGTCGAGGAAAAGCTCGGCCGGCTGGATTTTTTGGTCCATGCCATCGCCTATTCCGACCGCGACGAGCTCGACGGCCGCTACATCGACACCACGCCCCAGAACTTCGCCATGTCGCTGAACATCAGCTGCTATTCCTTCACCGCCGTCTGCCAGCGCGCCGAGCGCCTGCTCAGTGACAGCGCCAGCCTTTTGACGCTCAGCTACGTCGGCGCCGAGCGGGTGACGCCGCACTACAACGTCATGGGCGTGGCCAAGGCGGCATTGGAGGCCAGCGTGCGCTACCTGGCCAGCGACCTGGGGCCCCGCGGCATCCGCGTCAACGCCATCTCCGCCGGGCCGATCAAGACCCTGGCGGCCTCGGGCATCGGCGATTTCCGCTATATCCTGAAATGGAACGAGCTCAACGCGCCGCTCCGGCGCAACGTCACCACCGAGGACGTGGGCGGCGCCGCGGTATACCTGCTCAGCGACCTGGCCCGCGCCGTCACCGGCGAGGTGCATCATGTCGACTGCGGCTACCACGTGGTCGGCATGAAGGCCGTCGATGCCCCGGACATCGCCAAGGTCTAGGGCCGCACGGCGGCATTTTCGTTCAGCCCTCCTCCCAACCCATGTCGCATAACACCTTCGGCCACCTATTCCGCGTCACCACCTGGGGCGAGAGCCACGGCCCGGCCATCGGCTGTGTGGTCGATGGCATGCCGCCGGGGCTGGAACTCGACGAATCCGACATCCAGCACTGGCTGGACCGCCGCCGGCCGGGCCAGAGCCGTTTCGTCAGCCAGCGCCGCGAGGCCGATCAGGTGCGAATCCTGTCCGGCGTTTTCGAGGGCCGCACCACCGGCACGCCGGTTTCGTTGCAGATCGACAACACCGACACCCGCAGCGCCGATTACCAGGCCATCAAAGACCTCTACCGGCCGGGCCACGCCGATTTCACCTACGAAGCCAAATACGGCCGCCGCGACTGGCGCGGCTCGGGCCGCGCTTCGGCCCGCGAGACGGCCTCGCGCGTAGCCGCCGGGGCCCTGGCCCGCAAGGTGCTGGGCGATGGCGTGGTGGTGCGCGGCGCCCTGGTGCAGATGGGTGAGCGGCTGATAGACCGCGCCGCCTGGTCCTGGCCAGCGGTGGAGGAGAACCCCTTCTGGTGCCCCGACGCGGCGGCTGCGGCGGCCTGGGAGGACTATCTCGACGAGGTGCGCCAGGCCGGCTCTTCGCTGGGCGCCGTCATCGAGGTCCAGGCCAGCGGCCTGCCGGCCGGCTTGGGGGCGCCCGTTTACGGCAAGCTCGACGCCGAGTTGGCGGCGGCCATCATGAGCATCAACGCCGTCAAGGGCGTCGAGATCGGTGCCGGATTCGCGGCGGCGACGCTGCGCGGCGAAGAAAATGCCGACGCCATGCGTCCCGCCGACGAGGGCGATGGTGGCCCCGTGTTCCTCGGCAACAACGCCGGCGGCATCCTGGGCGGCATTTCGAGCGGCCAGGACATCGTGCTGCGCTTCGCCGTCAAGCCGACCTCGAGCATCCCCACGCCAGTGCCCAGCATTGACCGCAGCGGCAAAGCGGTCGAGGTCTCGACCGGCGGCCGCCACGATCCCTGCGTCGGCATCCGCGCCGTGCCGGTGGCCGAAGCCATGATGGCCATCGTCCTCGCCGACCACCTCCTACGCCACCGCTCCCAGTGCGGGGATTGAGGGGGGCGCAAGCGGGTCGTCCTTTCCAGCCACGTCCCCTTCTATAACGTGTTGCGTTATGTAACGCGTCCCGTTATAAAATTGCGATGATCCGGTCGTTCGCGGGACGGGAAACC
>JASLXG010000217.1 GCA_030740435.1 Alphaproteobacteria bacterium
AAAATAAGGGCAAATGGGCTTCCCGACACAGGAAAATCGAGAAATCAGGTTATCAGGCGGCCGCGAAAATGATCTCGTTCCCTCGACGGTGGCACGGTGCTATGATTTCCGCGAACCAGGAGACTATCTGGGGAATGTCGGCTTGAGTGTCTTTAACTCCTCCCGGAGCCACATGGCCACCGCCTCCACGGCGCCAGGATCACCTTCCACCACTTCAAGGGCTTCATTGATATCCATGTCACCATGTTTCGTTAAGAACCTCACCAGGCGACCGATACGCCAGTAGTGGGCGTAATTCATGGCCTCCCATCCTGCGCCTTCATTCCCGCCCGGCACGGTCAAGCTCCCTTCTGAAGCGTCACGACGTTGTTCTCACCCTGGTCGATGATGCTGCCCAGCGCCCTCGACCATGCTGCCAAGGCATCCGCCTTTTCACGGCGATATCCGTGGCGATTGTATATCGCGGCCACGCCAGAAATCTGCCTTCATACTCTTTTCCCCTCCCCCGCAGCAATCCCGCGGCCGCTCCAGAGACTGCTCGCAGGGGGCCGGGACAAGTGGCCCAGCGAAGGCAGTGAGTGAGTGCTTGACGCGGCGGCGGCTCGCCACGCTGGTCAACGAGCGGAAGCCATGCTTCCGGCCGCCAAGCGGCGAGTGTCCTTGCCATCGGCCCCTGGCGGGAATCGTTTCGCTCTTTCCAACTGCTTCTTTTTCAACAAAATAAATTCATGGTTCAGCGCTGAACTCGTTTTTTTTGGCCAACCCCCGCCTCGTTAAGAAATCGGCGACCGCTCCGGTAACCTTCCTTAATTAAGGGGACGCGGACGCTTTTCCGGACGCTTTTCGCGGGCGCTCTTTTCGTTTCTAGATCCGGCCGTGCGTAATGGCGTGGCCGCCATCGAGGTAGATCGTCTCGCCGCTCAAAAGCGGGTGGTCGTCCTCGAGCAGCGCCGCGATCAGCCTGGCGATTTCCTCGGGCTGGGCCCAGCGCTGCAGCGCCACCCGGCGTTTGAAGAATTCGCGCACCCGCTCGCTTTCCAGGAATTCGCGGTTGAGGTCGGTCTCGATGTAGCCCGGCGCGATGTTGATCACGCGGATGCCGTCGCGGGCCCACTCCACGGCAAGGGTGCGGGCGATGGCGCCGATGGCCGCCTTGCTGGCGGCATAGATGGCATTCTGCGGCGCCCCGATGCGGTCGTAGAAGGAACCGATGGTGACGATGACGCTGCCGTCGCTGAGGTAGCGGTAGGCTTCGCGCAGGCACATGAAAGTGCCGATCAGGTTGGTATCCACCAGTGTGGCCACGTCTTGGTCGGCGAATTCGTGGCTGGGGCCCGAGATATGCGTGCCGGCATTGGCGATGAAGTGGCGCAGCCGGTAGCCCTGGTCGGCCAGGGCGGCGAGTGACTGACGGATGCTGTCCTGGTCCCTTTGGTCGCATTTGCCCAGGACCAGGCGGTCGGTCAGCTCGTCGGGCACGTCCACCGTCTCGGCCGGACCCAGGCCCCGGCGCGAGAGGCAGCCGACGGTCAGGCCGCGGCCCGCCAGCTCCAGCGCGATGGCCGCGCCCAGGCCACGGCTGGCGCCGGTCACGACGATGATGTCGGAAGACGATGACGGGCTGTCGGTCATGGTGGTTTCCCTCGGGACCTCGGCTAGTCCGGCTCGACGCCGTCGAAGACGAATCCGCAGATCTCGTTGGCCAGGCGCTTGATCGACTTGCCGTCGGCATCGTACCACTCCTGCGACCAATTCAGCGCGCCGATGAGAAAGAGCCGCAGCAGGCTGATGTCGGTATTGCGCGCAATGGCACCATGGCGGCGGGCATCGCGCAACAGCTTGCGCCAGAAGTCGCCGTAGGCTTCGCGGTGGCGGTGGTGGCGGCGCCGGATGGCATCGGGAGCCAGGCCGAAGTTGATGATGTTGGCCGCCGTGTAGTCGCTGTGCTTGAGCAGCGTCGCCAGGTGGGCCTCGACGGCGATGTGGACCTTGCGCCGGTAGTCGGCCTCGGCCGGCGCCGCCGCCACGGCGGCGCGCACCTCGTCGTGGATGCGGTCGATGCCGATGTCCAGCACCTGGCCGAAGATTTCGTCCTTGGAGCCGAAGTGGTAATAGATGCTGGCGGCCCGCAGGTCGGCCAACCGGGCGATTTCGTTGAGCGTTGTCGCGGCATAGCCCTTGCGCCGGAACATGCGCGCCGCGGCGTCAAGAATACGCACGCGGGTGCGTTCCGATTTCTTGGTCTCTTTGCTCTCTGTGGCGGCGCGGCGGGCCATTGCTTTCCGTGGCCTCTCTGTGGACTCTTTGTGGGCTCTGCGTTGCGGCAGGTATTTTTTCTAACTACTATTCGTTAGAAACGAAGGCAAGTGTAAGGCCCAGAGTACGTCCCAGTCCAAGTCCCTGTGAAAAAGCCATGACCGTTATCCAATCCAAGGCCGCCGTCGGCTCCGAGGAATTTCGCGCCAACGACCGCGTCTCGCGCCAAACAGTGGCCGCATTGATGGCCCGGCGGGCTGAACGCGAGGCCTGGAACCCCAAGGCCAGCGCCCGCCACGAGGGACTGGGCAAGCTTTTGCCGCGCGACCGTGTCGACAGCCTCTTGGACCCCGGCTCGCCCTTCCTCGAGGTCAACGACCTGGCCGGCATCGACATGTACGAGGGCGTGCCGCCCGGCGCCGGCATCATCACCGGCATCGGCCAGGTCCAGGGCGTGACCTGCATGATCATCGCCAACGATGCCCCGGTGAAGGGCGGCACCTACTACGCCATGACGGCGCGCAAGCACGTGCGGGCCCAGAAGATCGCCTGGCAGCACCGCCTGCCTAACCTCACCCTGGTCGACAGCGGCGGCGCCAACCTGCCGGAACAGCCCGGCATCTTTCCCGACGCCGGCCAGTACGGCTCCGTCTTCCATCAGATCGTGCGCCAGTCGGCCGAAGGCATCCCGCAGGTCGCCGTGGTGCACGGTGCCTGTACCGCCGGCGGGGCCTACGTGCCGGCGCTTTGCGACATCACCATCATCGTGCGCGGTCAGGGCTACATGCACCTGGGCGGGCCCGAGCTCACTTTCGCCGCCACCGGCGAGGTGGTCGACCGCGAAAGCCTGGGCGGGGCCGAGATGCACAGCCAGACGAGCGGCGTTACCGACTATTTGGCCGAGGACGACTGGCACGCCATCAGCCTTCTGCGGCGTGTGGTGGCCGACACCTGCCGCCAGCCCCAACTGTTGCGGCCGCTGCGCACCCCCGTGCCGCCGCGCTACGATCCGGCCGAGATCTACGGCTTGATCAGCGAGGATCCGCGGGTGCCCTCCGACAGCCGCGAGATCCTTGCCCGCATCGTCGACGACAGCCGCTTCGACGAGTTCAAATCCGGCTTCGGGCGTTCGCTGCTTTGCGGCTTCGCCCACATCGGCGGTTTCGAGGTGGGCATCCTGGCCAATACCGGAATTCTTTTTTCCGACAGCGCCCTGAAGGCCGTCCACTTCATCGACCTCTGCTGCAAACGCGACATCCCGCTGCTCTTTATGGCCGACAACTCGGGCTTCATGGTGGGCCGCGACGCCGAGCAGGGCGGCATCACCAAGGACGGCGCCAAGATGATCACGGCCATGGCCTCGGCCAACGTGCCCAAGTACAACATCATCATCGGCAAGGCCTACGGCGCCGGCTACATGGCCATGTGTTCGCGCCCCTTCGAGCCCACCATGGTGCTGGGCTGGCCGGCCGCCCGGGCCGCCCTGATGGGTCCCGAACAGGCGGCCCTGACGCTTTCCATGGTGCAGCGCCAAAAGCGCGAGCGCGAGGGCGAAGCCTGGTCGACCGAAGAGGAAGAGGCCTTCAAGGCCCCCATCCGGCAGGAATACGAGGACTTCGCCAGCATGTACAACTATGCCGCCAACCTCTGGATCGACAACCTCGTCGATCCCCTCGAGACGCGCACGGTGATGACCTTCCTGCTCGACATGGCGGCCCGCCAGCCGGCCCCTGAGACGCGCTTCGGCGTGTTTCGCATGTAGCCCGGATGGCAGCCATGTTCGCCAAGATTCTGATCGCCAACCGCGGCGATTCCGCCTGCCGCGTGGCCGCTACCTGCCAGCGTCTGGGTATTGCCGCGGCGGGTGTGCATTCCAACGCCGACCGGGCGGCGCTGCACGTGCGGCTGATCGGCGAAAGCATCGAGATCGGCGGCCCGGCCGCCAGCCAGAGCTACCTCGACGGCGAGGCCATCATCGCCGCCGCCCGGGCCGTCGGCGCCGAGGCCGTCCACCCGGGCATCGGATTTTTGTCCGAAGACGCCGCCTTCGCCGCTGCCGTCGAGGCCGCCGGGCTGGTCTTCATCGGACCGACGCCGGAGACGCTGAAGCGCTTCGCCGACAAGCGGGCGGCCAAGGCCGAGGCCCGCGAGGCCGGTGTTCCCACCCTCGATGGATCCGAGGGCTCGGCCGCGGTGGCCGAGGTGGCGGCCATCGTGCGGAGCCAGGAACTGCCGGTGCTGCTCAAGGCCGCGGCCGGCGGCGGCGGTCGGGGCTTGCGCATCGTTACCGCGCTGAACGAGCTTGAGCACGACATCGCATCAGCCATGCGCGAGGCCGAGGGCGCCTTCGCACGCCGTGACCTGATGGTCGAGCGCTATCTCGACCAGGCCCGCCACATCGAGGTGCAGATCGCCGGCGACGGCAGCGGCCGGGTGATCCATCTTTTTGAGCGCGAATGCTCGTTGCAGCGGCGCTACCAGAAGGTCGTCGAGGAGGCCCCGGCGCCCGAGCTCGAGCCCGGCCTGCGCCAGGCCATGACCGCCGCCGCCTGCACGCTGGGTGAGCGCACCAAATTTCGCGGCGTCGGCACGGTCGAGTTCCTGGTGGCCGGCTTCGATTGGTATTTTCTCGAACTCAACCCGCGCCTTCAGGTCGAGCACCCGGTAACCGAGGCGGTGACCGGCATCGATCTGGTGGAATTGCAGCTTGCTTTGGCGTCCGGTCAGGAATTGGCGCTCTCCCAGGAAGACGTGACTTGCCGGGGCCATGCCATCGAATCCCGCATCTATGCCGAGGACGTGGCTGCCGGCTTTGCCCCGGCGGCCGGTCGGGTGCGCGCCATCGAGTTGCCCAGCCAAGGCGTGCGGGTCGACCTGGGCGTCGGCGTCGGCGATCTGGTGACGCCGCATTACGATCCCATGATCGCCAAGCTGACGGCCCATGGTGCCGACCGCGGCCAGGCCCTGGCCCGGTTGCAGGCCGCGTTGAGCGAGGCCCACATCCTTGGCGTGAGCACCAACCTGGCCTTTTTGCGCCGCCTCTTGGCCCGCCCCGAGGTAGCTGCCGGCGGTGTCGCCAACACCTTCATCGACCAGCACCTGGAGGTTCTGGCGGCGGCACCCGGGCCGCCGGCCGTGGCCTTCGCCCTGGCCGCTTGGTTCGGCCTGGCGGCCTGGCGTCGGGGCCTCGAGGGGGACCCCTGGCGGGCCTCGGCGATGACCGGCTGGCGGCTGGCAAAGGGACCCATCGAGCCCACCCGCAAGCCGTTGTTGCGGGTCCGCATCGGTGAGGAGAGCCGCGAAATCGCCTTCTCGGCCCCGGACGGCGACGGCCGCCAGGTCGTGCGCGTCGGCGAGGACGAGCTCAGCCTGGGGGTGATGGCGGAAGGCGATGGCAGCTATCGCGTCTGGTGCGACGACAGCGTCTCCATGGTGCGCGCAGCCCAAGATGGCGGGCTGGTCTATCTCGACGGGCCGCTGGGCGCCTTCGCCGCCGAGGTCGGCTCGGCGCTACCCGATAGCGCCGGCGGAGCGACCGCGGGCGCCGGCCGGGTGGTGGCACCGGTGATGGGCCAGGTGGTCAAGGTCAACGTCAAGGTCGGTGACACGGTGTCCGCCGGTGATATTCTCATGGTCCAGGAATCGATGAAGATGGAGCTGCGCGTGGTGGCACCTTGCGACGGCGTGGTGACGGTGCTGAACTGTGCCGAGGGAGACATGATCGAGCGCCACAGTGCGGTGGCGGAAATCGAAGCGGCCGAGTCCCAGTAACGAGGTTAGCGATGTCGGATCTACCGAAATTCGTCGAGTTCCACGAGGAGGGACCGCGCGAGGGCTTCCAGAGCGAGCGTCAGCTCTATTCCCTGGCCCAGCGTGCGGCCGTGGTCGACGCCCTATCGCTGACCGGGCTCAGCCAGATTCAAGTGGCCTCGTTCGTCAATCCCAAATTGGTGCCGGCCATGGCCGACGCCGACCAGCTTTATGGCGCCATCGAGCGCCGCGAAGGCGTGCGCTATACAGCGCTTTGGCTCAACGAACGCGGCTTCGAGCGCGCCGCCGCCACACCCGGCGTCGATCTCGACGGCAAGCTCATGTTCTACACCACCGACAAGTTCAGCCAGGCCAACAACAACTGCTCCGCCGCTGACTTGGCCGAGCGCCAGCGTGGCTGGGCCAAGCTTTACGACGGTCACGGCATAGCCACCGAGCTGGCCTACATCATGACCGCCTTCGGCTGCTATTTCGAAGGCGAAGTGAAGCTCGAGACGGTGCTGCATTACGTCGCCTTCATCCGCGACATGTGCGCCGACCAGGGCCGGCCGCTGCCCAAGATCTACCTCGCCGATACCGTCGGCTGGGCCAATCCCGAAGAGCTCAAGCGCCGCATCGGCGCCGTGCGCGAGATGCTGCCCGAGGCCCGCATCGGCCTCCACCTGCACGATACCCGCGGCCTCGGCGCGGCCAATTTCTATGCCGCCCTGGAGATGGGCGTCGATCTCTTCGACAGCTCCGTCGCCGGCCTCGGCGGCTGCCCCTTCACCAGCCACGCCGACATGGCGGCGGCGGGCAACATCTGCACCGAGGACATGGTCTTCATGTGCCACGAGTTGGGCATCGAAACCGGCATCGACCTGGAAGCCCTGATCGAGGCCGCCCGCCTGGCCGAGCAGATCATCGGCCGGCCGCTGATGGGCAAATGCATGCATTCGGGCTCGCTGGCCGGCGCCCGCGCCGCCTGAGTTGCCTGATTTCCCGCCGCTAGACCTGAGGAAGCCCTGATGAGCGAAACCGAGCCGCTTCTTTTCGCCGTCGACGACGGCATCGCCACCATCACCATCAATCGGCCCGAGGCGCGCAACGCCCTCAACATCGCCGTCTCCAACGGCCTGCACGACCTTTGGGAACAGATCGACAGCGATCCCGACATCCGCGTCGTCATCTTCACCTCGACCGATTGCGGCACCTTCTGCGCCGGCATGGACCTCAAGGAAGCGGCGCGCATGAAGGCCGAGACCGGCCAGGATATCCTGACCTTCTTCAAGGACGTCTTCGGCCAGCGCATGCGCCGCGTGCGGTCTCCCATCATCGCCGCCATGACAGGCCACCTGATGGCCGGCGGCATGATGCTCAGCCTCAACTGCGACATCCGCGTCGGCCTCGCCGGCACCCGTGTGGGCATCACCGAGACCCAGATCGGCCGCGGCTCGCCCTGGGCCATGCCGCTGGTCTGGATGCTGCCCCAGCCCATCCTCATGGAGATGGTGCTGACGGGAGAGCACTACGACATCGACCGCTTCCATGAGCTGGGTTTCATCAATTACCTGGAAGCCGATCCCGATGCCGTGCGGGCGCGGGCGCTGAGTCTGGCCGAGCGCATCCGCGACAACGCGCCGCTGTCGGTGCGGGCGGCCAAGGAATCCATCCTCACGGCCATGAGCGTGGGCTGCCAGACCGGCCTCGACATGGCCTGGCGCATCCACCGTCCGGCCTACGAAAGCGAGGATGCCCAGGAGGGCCCCCGCGCTTTCGCCGAAAAACGCAAGCCGGTCTGGAAAGGCCGCTAGTGTGATGATTCTGAAGTTCGGCGCATTTCACGCGCCGAAATTCGGGATCTGAATCACACTAGAATTAACGATAAGCAGGCCACTAGAGAGACAGGGAGAAATATCATGAGCAGCTTGCCCCTTGGCGAGGCCGACAGCGATCCCGAGATCCTCGTCGATCTCGACGACGGTATCGGCCGAATCACCTTCAACCGGCCCGACCAGCGCAACCCCATGACCACCACCTTCATCGCCGACTTTGGCGAGGCGCTGGACACCCTGGGCGAGGATCCCGACTGCCGCGCCATCATCATCACCGGCAAGGGGCCGGTGTTTTGCGGCGGCGCCGATCTCAAGAACCTCTTGAAGCCCGAAGGCGTCGACATGGAGGAGCAGCTGCTGGTGGTGCGCAAGGCCTTTCGCCTGGCCACCCAGATGCGCGCCCTCGACGTGCCGCTGATCGCTGCCGTCAACGGCCCGGCCGTGGGCGGCGGCAGCGCCGTGGCCATGGCCTGCGATATCGCCATAGCGGCGCCCAGCGCCAGCTACTATTTCGCCTTCGGGCGCATCGGCGCCAGCGGCGCCGACGTGGGCTGCACTTATCTTTTGCCCCGCCGCATCGGCGCCACCCGGGCCGCCCATCTGTTGCTTACCGGCGCCACGGTGGAGGCCCAGCAGGGATTTGATTTGGGTCTCTTCGTCGAACTGGTGCCGGTCCAGGAGCTGCTCACCCGGGCCGAGGCCATTGCACGTCAGATCATCGAGGCTTATCCCCGGCGCGCCGCTGCCATCACCAAGATGGCGCTGATCCGCGGCGAGACCACCGACTTCGCCACCTGCCTGGAATACGAGGCCGTGGCCCAGAATTACACCTTCCGCACTACCGAGCACGAGGAACGTCTGGCCAATTTCCTCAAAGGTTGGAAATAACCGGCGTGGACGCGGACAGCTATCCCCGGCTTTTCAGCCCGCTGCGGCTGGGCCGGCTGGAGCTTGCCAACCGTTTCGTGGTGCCGGCGCTGACGACCAATTTCGGTGACTTGGACGGCCAGGTCACGGACGAGGTTTGCGGCTACCTGGGGCGCCGCGGCGCCGGCGGTTTCGGCCTCGTGGTGTGCGAGAACTTCGGCGTTCAGGCCGGCGCCAAGGCCCTGCCGCGCATGCTGATGGCGCACGAAGACCGCTACATTCCGGGCATGGCCAGGCTGGCCGCGGCGGTCAAGCAGGGCGGTGCGCCGGTGCTGGCCCAGATCAACCATCCCGGCCGCCAGACCAAATCCAAGTTCACCGGCCACGAGCTGGTGGCGCCCTCGGCCATACCCTGTCCCATCAACCGCGAGATGCCGCGGGCGCTGGATCTGGACGAGATCCCGGAGTGGGAGGAATACTACATCCGCGCCGCCGAACGGGCCGCCGAGGCCGGCTTCGACGGCGTCGAGATCCACGCCGCCCACGGCTACCTGGTGGCCGGATTCCTGTCCTCCTATACCAACACCCGCGTGGACGAATACGGTGGCCCGCTCGAGAACCGCTGCCGCTTTCTCTTGAATATCGTCGACGGCATCCGCAACCGCCTGGGGCCGGACTTTCCCCTCTCGGTGCGCATCAGCGCCCGCGAATTCGTGCCCCATGGCCTCGACGTGGCCGAGGCCATCGAGATCGGCCGTGCCGTGGCCGACCACGGCGTCGATGTGCTTTCGGTTTCGGTGGGCGTTTACCTCTCGTTCAACAAGCTTTCCATGGTCACCGGCGAGCCCGAGGGCCAGTGGCTCGACTTGGCCGGCGAGGTAAAGGCCGGCATCCCCATCCCGGTGATGGGCGTGGGCCGGCTGGTGCGGGCCAGCGTGGCCGAACAAGGGCTGGCGGCGGGCCAGATCGACCTGGCCTGCTTTGGCCGTGCCTCGATGGCCGACGCCGAGCTGCCGGCCAAGATCCGCTCGGGCCGCGAGAGCGAGGTCATGGCCTGCATGGGCTGCAACATCTGCCTCGGCCGCTCGTCGCGTCCCGAGAGCATCTGCCCGGTCAACCCGGCCATCGGCCGCGAGGCCGAGTTCGAGTTCGCCGCCACGGCGGTGCCACAGAAGGTGGCCGTGGTGGGCTCGAGTTTTTCTGCGTTGACGGCCGCTTGGGTGGCGGCTCTTCGCGGCCACCGGGTCAGCTTGCACTTTAACGGTGCGGTGGGTGGCTTGATGGCGCTACGGGCGCGGGTGCCGGGCAACGCCGTCATCGCCGAGACGGCGGCGGCGCTCTTGGGCCGGGCCCTGGCAGCCGGTGTCGAGGTCAGCGACCAACTGCCCGAGGCAGCGCCCGAGGCAGCGGACGTGGTTTGGGCGGTGCGCGAGTTCCGGCCGCTCGACGCCGCCGGTCCCCAGCGTGCCGTTCCGGCCCTGGCCGTACTGGCGGGCGACCAGAGCGGCCGGGCGCTGGTGGTGGGCGACGATCTCTGCGCCGCCGAGGCGGCCGTGGTGCTGGCCCAGCGGGGCAGCCAGGTGACCTTGCTGTCGCCGGCCCGCGATATCGCCAACGATGCCCATCCCGGCTTCCGCGAGGTCTGCCGGCGCCGGCTCGAAGCCGCCGGGGCGGATATCGAGGTCAAGGTGGCCGAGCCGTTCGTGCACCCTGCCACCGCCGCGGCCGATCTCGTGGTGCTGGGCCGGGGCCCGGCTGCCGACTGGGACGAGGCCGGTAATTGGCGGCTGCCGGAGTTCGGGGGGCGCGTCAGCGCCTATCTCGACGACGCCTATGAGGCCGGCCTTTTGACCCGCACCGTCTATGACGCCGTGGCCCTGGCGCGGGCGCTCTGATTGCGTCATGATGAGGGTTGAATGTGTGACGATTGTCATAGTCCTGCACCGTGCAAGGAACTAGGGTCCGTTGACAATTAACGCAAATCAATGATGGTGGCGACGAGGCTCAAGTTTGCGGCATAGCTTGTGTCGGTTTTGTCGTAGCGCGTAGCAATGCCCCGGAATTCCTTGATCTTGGCGAAATAGTTCTCGACCAA
>JASLXG010000218.1 GCA_030740435.1 Alphaproteobacteria bacterium
GTCATTCATCCCGGCAGCACCACCCACCAGCAGAGGGACACAGCCGCGCTCGAGGCGGCCGGCATCAGCGAGGAACTGGTACGCCTGTCGATCGGACTGGAGGATCCCGACGATCTCATCGACGACCTGGGCCGGGCCCTCAGGGCTTCACAGAAGTCGTAGGAGAAGAGAAGCAAACATGGAACTCCAGGTCGACGGCAAGACCGTCTTCTACGCCAGCGGCGGGCGCGCGCCCGATGCCGGCCAACCTTCGGTGATCTTCATTCACGGTGCCGGCGCCGACCACACCGCCTGGGTGTTGCAGACCCGCTATTTCGCCTACCACGGGCGCAACGTGCTGGCCATCGATCTGCCCGGGCACGGCCGCTCGGAAGGTCCGGCCATCGACAGCGTCGGCGGCCTGGCGGATTGGTTGATGGCGCTATTGGACGCCGCGGGCCTTGAAAAAGCCGCTCTGGTGGGCCACAGCCTGGGCTCGCTGGCGGCGCTGGAGGCGGCGGCTCGCCAGCCCGGGCGGGTCTGGGCCCTGGCGCTCCTGGGCAGCGCCATCCCCATGGCGGTGAGCGACGGCTTGTTGGCGGCGGCAAAGGCCAACGACCCGGCGGCCTTCGACATGATCACCATCTGGGCCCATGGTGCCGAGGCCCAGATCGGCCGCCACACGGTGCCGGGCCTGTGGATGACGGGCAATGGGCTGAGGCTGCTGGAACGCTCGCGGCCGGGCGTGTTGCACACCGACCTCAAGGCCTGCAACGACTACCAGGGGGGCATGCAGGCGGCGGCCCGTGTGACCTGTCCGACGCTGTTGTTGCTGGGAGACGGCGATCGCATGACGCCGCCCCAGGCGGCCCGGCCGCTGGCCCAGGCCATCAGCGGTGCCGAGACCGTGGTGCTGCCGCGTTGCGGCCACATGATGTCGGTCGAGCAGCCCGACGCCGTGCTCGATCGCTTAAGGGAAATCGTTTGAAGGGAATTCCCATGCCTGTTGTTGCCCTGGTCCGTTTTCCGCTAACTGACGGTATTGATCTCGATGAGGCGAAGGAGAAATTCCTTTCATCGACGGGGCGCTATTGCGGCACGGCGGGTATCGTGCGCAAACACTATCTGATCACCCGGGACCGCAAATTCGGCGGCGCAGTTTATGTATTCGAGGACCAAGCTGCGGCCGACCGGGTGCACGATGAGGCGTGGGTAACGCAGATCAAGGAGCGTTACGGCGTCGAGCCCCAGGTCGAGTACTTGGACAATCCGGTCATCGTCGATAACGAAAAGGGTGAGGTTCTGACTTACTGAGCCACAAACGTTGTCGATAACAAGAAGGCCGTCGATAGCAAACTGAGTTGACCGCTTCCGTTGATGTCATTGGACCCGTGGGGTTGTCGGGAAGGCGTTTGCCTTGTCCACAAATCCACCGACACGCCGTCACGACGGGGTTTGCCCAAGGGAGGCCTGGCGAGTAGCATTTTTTCGGCCACCACCCCGGCTTATTCGAACGGGAAAGGAAAACCGATGTCATTCCTCGAGGCCGTTTCCTATGTCGATCTGATCGGCTATTTCGGTGGCGGCATTACGCTTTGGGGCCTTTATCAGAGAACCATGATCCCGCTGCGTGTTGGCGCCGTAGCTGGCAACCTGGGCTTCATCGGCTTCGGCCTGCTGGCCGGCAGCTACCCGACGCTGGTGCTGCACGCCGTGCTGTTGCCGCTCAATGGCTACCACCTCTACCAGATGATGCGCCTGATCCGTGACATCCGCGATGCCGCCGACCATGGCAACTCGCTCGAGCCGCTGCTGCCCTTCATGCAGCGCGTCCGCGAGGAGGCCGGCACTGTGCTCTTTCGCAAGGACGATGCGCCCGACCGCATGATCGTCATTCATGAGGGCACGATCATGCTGGAGGAGATCGACGTGCGTTGCGGGCCGGGCGACGTGCTGGGCGAAATCGCCGCCTTCACGCCCGACAACCGCGGCACCTGCACCGCCGTCTGCGTCAGCGAGTGCGAGCTGTTCACGCTGTCGAACGACGCCATGGTGCAGCTCTTTTATCAGAACCCGCGCTTCGGCATGTTTCTCGTCCGCGTCATCGTGCAGCGGCTTATGAAGAACTGGCAAGACGCCGACGCCCGCGCCCAGGCGTTATTGACCTAGGGCGGATCTCAGTTCCTGAGATCCGGCCTAGGTTTTTTGTCGCTCACGGCGGCTCCGCTGCGCTCCGCAGCCTCCGCGGGGGCGCCGCAGTAGCGGCGGGTCGCGTTGCTCCCGTTGCACCAAGACCAAGCAGCAAAGATAAAACACTGTGACGGCGGCGCTAAGCCGCCCCCCGAATGGGGGGCGGAGGCCAAGAGCGCGGATGCGCCCGCCCGGTGAGGGTCTACAAAAAGCCTGCCTGTGGCAGGCCTCAGGCAGCCTTTTTGGTGATGGCCGGGCGGCCGATATCGATGCGCCGGGGCTTTTTCTCCTCGGGCACCTCGCGTTCGAGTTCGACGTGCAGAAGGCCGTTGTCGAGCTTGGCCGCGACCACGGAGATGTAGTCGGCCAGCTCGAAGCGGCGCTCGAAGGCGCGCCTGGCAATGCCGCGGTGGAGGAAGCTGGTGGCTTCGTCAGACTCGGCGGCCTTGCCGCTGATGACCAGCCGGTTTTCGTGCTGCGTCACGTCGACGTCGGCTTCGCTAAAGCCGGCCACCGCCATGGTGATGCGGTAGCGGTCGGGGCCCTCGCCCTCGGTTGCCAACTTTTCGATGTTGTAGGGCGGGTAGGCGGGCGCCTGGGCGTCCTGCCGGCCCAGCGAATCGAAGAGCCGGTCGAAGCGGTCGAAACCGACGGAAGCACGTAGCAATGGGGTGAAATCATAGGTCCGCATGGTCCTATCCTCCTAAAGAAGCGATGGGACGTCATGCCCGCCATCATGGCCGGGCAAACGGTCGTCCGGGCCCTCATAGGCACCCGGCGACGGATATTAGTTGGGAACGAAGCGGGGTTGATTCAAGCCCCAGGAAAAAGGCCCGTGGGCCCGCCTACTTCTTGAGGAAGCCCTCGAAGCGGCGGTTGAACTTGGCCACCTGGCCGCCGGTATCGACCAGCTTGCCGGCCCCGCCGGTCCAGGCCGGGTGCGACTTGGGGTCGATGTCGAGCTTGAGGGTGTCGCCCTCCGAGCCATAGGTCGAACGGGTCTCGAACTCGCTGCCGTCGGTCAGCACCACCTTGATGGTGTGATACTCGGGGTGGATGTCTTTCTTCATGGTCTCGCTCCTGAGGGGCGGGGCGGTATATAGCGCGGCCAGCGGCCCGGGGCAAGCAGACTCTGGTTCCCTGTCGTCGTCCCTGTCGTCGTCTCTGTCGTCGTCCCTGTGGCCACCCTTGTTGGCCCGCAGCCGGCGTGCTATTCCCAAGCCCGACCTAGGCCAGCGGAAAAACCCCCGATGCCGAGCGACGAAAGCGAGTTCGAAAGCGCCGCGGCCGCCACCCTCGAGGGCCTGGCCGAGCGCCTCGACGAGGCCCCCGACGCCATCGAGGCCGACCTCGAAGGCGGTGTACTGAGCATCGAAGTCGAGGATCTGGGCAGCTTCATCGTCAACCGCCACGCGCCGTTGCGCCAGCTTTGGCTATCGTCGCCTGTATCGGGCGCCAGCCATTACGCCCGCGACGCCGAAGGCGTCTGGCAGGGCACCCGCGGCGAAGGCCGCCTCGAGGACCGCCTGGCCGCCGATCTGGCGCCGGCGGGCTTGGTTGGCGGGCTCGGCTGATGCCGGCATGAGCCAGCAAAACCAGGGCCCGACAGCCGAGGGCGACGAGCGTCCGCGCAGCAACGTCGCCGCGCTCAAGGGCATGGGCCGCTTCATCCGGCCCTATGGCTGGCGCGTGGCGGCGGCGCTGGTGGCCCTGGTCTTCGCCGCCGGCTCGGTGCTGGCCATCGGCCAGGCGCTGCGCCGTGTCGTCGACCTCGGCTTCAACGCCGACGACCCGCTGCTGGACTTTTATTTCCTGGCCCTTTTCGGCATCGTGGCGCTGCTCGCGGCGGCCACTTTCGGGCGTTTTTATTTCGTTTCCTGGATCGGCGAGCGGGTGGCGGCCGACGTGCGCAAGGAGGTCTACCAGCACGTCATCGGCCTCAGCCCGCACTTCTTCGAGGTGACCAAGACGGGCGAGATCCTGTCGCGCCTGACCACCGACATCACGCTGATCGAGACGGTCATCGGCTCCTCCGTCTCGATGGCGCTGCGCAACGTGCTGATCTTCCTCGGCGGCACGGTGCTGCTGATCATCACCAGCCCCAAGCTGGCCGGCCTGATGGCCGTCATTGTGCCCGTCGTGGTGCTGCCGCTGATCATTTTTGGGCGGCGTGTGCGAAAACTGTCGCGGGCCAGCCAGGACCGGGTGGCGGCGGTGGGCGCTTATGCCGGCGAATCCATCGACGCCGTGCGCACCGTCCAGGCCTTCAACCACGAGGGCATCGAACGACGCCGATTCGGTCGCACCGTCGAAGAGGCGTTCGTCACGGCCGTCCGCCGCATCACCATGCGCGGCTGGCTGACGGCGTTGGTGATTCTCTTGATCTTCGGCGCCGTCGATGCCGTGCTCTGGGTCGGCGCCCGCGACGTGGGCTCGGGCGTCATGACCGGCGGGCAGCTTGCTGCTTTCGTTTTTTACGCCATCATGGTGGCCGGCGCGGTCGGTGCCCTGGCCGAGATCTACGGCGATCTGCAGCGCGCCGCCGGGGCCACCGAACGGCTGCTGGAGTTGCTCGAGACCAAGCCCACCATCGTTGCTCCGGCGAGCCCGGAAACGCTCCCCGAGCCGCCGCGCGGCGCCATTAGTTTCGCAAACGTAACGTTCCAATATCCAAGCCGGCCGGGGGTTTCGGCGCTTTCCGAGTTCTCGCTCGAGGTCGACCCCGGCGAGCGCATCGCGCTGGTCGGTCCTTCGGGAGCGGGCAAGACCACGGTCTTTCAGCTCTTGCTGCGCTTTTACGATCCCGAGAGCGGCAGCCTGCGCCTGGATGGCGTCGAGCTGACCCGGGCCCGGCCCGGCGAGGTGCGCGAGCGCATCGGCCTGGTGTCGCAGGATCCGGTGGTGTTCGGCGCCGATGTTTGGGAGAACATCCGCTACGGCCGGCCCGAGGCCAGCGACGACGAGGTGCGGGTGGCGGCCGAGGCGGCGGCGGCCAGCGAGTTCATCGAGCGCCTGCCTCAGGGTTTCGACAGTTATCTCGGCGAGCGCGGTGCCACGCTCTCGGGCGGCCAGCGCCAGCGCATCGCCATTGCCCGGGCGATCTTGCGCAATCCCGCCGTGCTGCTGCTCGACGAGGCCACCAGCGCGCTCGATGCCGAGAGCGAACGCGCCGTGCAGGCGGCGCTGGAGCCCTTGATGGCGGGCCGCACGACGCTGGTCATTGCCCATCGCCTGGCCACGGTGCTGGGCGCCGACCGCATCGTGGTGCTCGACCAGGGCCGCATCGTGGCCAGCGGCAAGCATGACGAGCTGATGGCCCAGCGCGGGCTTTATGCCCACCTGGCCGGGCTGCAGTTCGACCGCGGACCGCTGGCGGCCCAATAGGCTGGGGGACCGCGGCATGGGCAAGGCGTTACTTATCGTCGTGGTGGTCATGGTGCTGGCCGTCGCCAGCTTCGGCCTGCACACGGTTTGGGTGGCCGGCCAGTTCAAGACGCTGGAGCCGCATTTTGCCGGCCAGTGCCGGACACTGGACGGCATCGTCGGCGCCGAGGACATGGTCATCCACGCGGCGCTGGGCCGCGCCTTCGTCGCCGCCTGGGAT
This sequence comes from Alphaproteobacteria bacterium, assembly GCA_030740435.1. Classification (NCBI taxonomy): domain Bacteria; kingdom Pseudomonadati; phylum Pseudomonadota; class Alphaproteobacteria; species Alphaproteobacteria bacterium. The sequence continues at coordinate 5,774 of JASLXG010000218.1, forward strand.
CGCCGCGCCGGGGCCGCCGGACGTCTCGAGGCGGGCGCGATTTGGGGCTACGACCTGGAGGCCGGGGCGGCGCCCCGCAACCTGACGCCGGAGCTTTCGTTTCCCTTCCATCCCCACGGTCTGGGCCTGTTGGCGCAAGATGCCGGCGGTATCCTGATGGTGGTCAACCACCGGCCCCGGGGCGACACCATCGAGGTTTTCACGATCACGGAGGCGGGGCTCAAGCACAGCGGCACGGTCAGCGGCGACTTGCTGAAATCCGTCAACGACGTGGTGCCGGTGGCGCCCGATCGGTTTTATGCCAGCCTCGATCACGGTGCGCCGAAGGGCTTCCAGCGCATGCTGGAGGACTATCTCAGGCTGCCGCTCTCGGGCGTGGTCTACTACGACGGCGCCCAACTCAGACCCGTGGCCGACGGCATCGCCTATGCCAACGGCATCAACCTGAGCCCCGATGGCGGCAAAGTCTATGTCGCCGCCACCACCGGGCGGCGTCTGCACGTCTTCGACCGCGAGCCCTTTGAGGGCGGCTTGACGCCCCGAAAAGAGATTTTCCTCGGCACCGGCGTTGACAACATCGACGTCGACGGGGCCGGCAATTTGTGGATCGCGGCCCACCCCAAATTGCTCAGCTTCGTGGCCCACGCCAAGGACCCGGCCGAGCCGGCGCCCTCGCAGGTGCTGAAGCTGGTGCCGCGGGGCGACGACTTCGAGGTCAGCGAGATTTTCCTCGATTTGGGCCAGCTGTTGCCGGCCTCCAGCGTCGCCGCCCGGCTGGGCCGGCGGCTGCTGATCGGCCCCGTATTCGCCCCCCGTTTCCTCGATTGCACCATGGCCCAGACGTGACAGATAGCCCTGAAAAAAATCCCTCCCGCGACTTCATCCGCGAGCGCATCCGCGCCGACCTGGCCGACGGCACCGCCGAGACCCTGGTGACGCGCTTTCCGCCCGAGCCGAATGGTTACCTACACATCGGCCACGCCAAGTCGATGTGCCTCAACTTCGGCGTCGCGGCGGAGTTCGGCGGGCGCTGCAACCTGCGCTTCGACGATACCAACCCGATCAAGGAGGAGGAGGAATTCATCGCCGCCATCGAGGCCGACGTGCGCTGGCTGGGATTCGATTGGGGCGCTGGCGCCTGTTTCGCTTCGGACTATTTCGCCGAGCATTTCGCCTGGGCCGAGCACCTGATCGAAGCCGGCCTGGCCTATGTCGACGACCTCTCGGCCGAGGACATCCGCGAATACCGCGGCACGCTGACCGAAGCCGGCCGCGCCAGCCCCTACCGCGACCGCGCGGCGGCGGAAAACCTCGATCTCTTCCGCCGCATGCGGGCCGGCGAGTTTGCCGACGGGGCGCGGGTGCTGCGGGCCAGGATCGACATGGCGTCGGGCAACATCAACCTCCGCGATCCCGTGCTCTACCGCATTCTTCACGCCGCCCACCCGCGCACCGGCCAGGCCTGGTGCATCTATCCCACCTACGACTTCGCCCACGGCCAGTCCGACGCCATCGAGGGCGTCAGCCATTCCATCTGTACGCTGGAGTTCGAAGACCACCGGCCGCTTTACGACTGGCTGATCGACAACCTGCCGACGCCTTCGCGGCCGCGCCAGTACGAGTTCGCCCGCCTCGCCATGACCTACACCATACTCTCGAAGCGCCACCTCACGCGCCTGGTCGACGAGGGGCACGTCACGGGCTGGGACGATCCGCGCATGCCGACGCTTTCGGGCCTCAGGCGCCGCGGCGTGCCGGCGGCGGCGGTGCGCGACTTCATCGGCCGTATCGGCGTCGGCAAAAGCGCCCAGACCGTCGAGGTGGCGCAGCTCGAGGCCTGCATCCGGGAACACCTGAACCAGAGCGCCCAGCGCCGCCTGGCCGTGCTGCGTCCGCTGCGCCTGGTGATCGAGAATTACGCGCAAGGCGAGAGCGAGCTGCTGCCGGCCGTCAACAATCCCGAGGACCCGGAAGCGGGCAGCCGCCAGCTCGCCTTCTCGGGCGAGCTTTGGATCGAGCGCGAGGATTTCATGGAGGAGCCGCCGAAAAAGTTCTTCCGCCTGGCGCCCGGCCGCGAGGTCAGGCTGCGCTACGCCTATTTCGTCACCTGCACCGAGGTGGTGAAAGACGCCGCCGGCGAAGTCGTCGAGGTGCGCTGCACCTACGACCCCGCCACCCGCGGCGGCGACGCCCCCGACGGGCGTCGTGTGCGCGGCACCATCCATTGGGTCTCGGCGGCCCATGCCATGCCTGCCGAGGTGCGGCTCTACGATCATCTTTTCGCCCGGCCCGACCCGGGCGCCGAGGGCGACGCGCTGGAGGACCTCAATCCGGATTCGCTGGTGGTACTCGAGGACTGCCAACTCGAGCCTTCGCTGGCCGAGGCCGAAATCGGTCAGGCGCTGCAGTTCGAACGCCAGGGCTACTTCGCCGCCGATGCCCAATCGACGGCCGAGATGCCGATTTTCAACCGCACCGTGGCGCTGCGCGATAGCTGGGCCAAGATAGCCAAGCAGCAAGGCGGCAAGACCCGATAGCAAATGCCGGTTATGATCGTTTCCGGCCCTAGTGCCCTGCCCGAGGAATTCATAAGATGAATTTCTGGGCTAAGCAGGCCACTAAACATTTGAATCTAGTGTGATTCAGATCCCGAATTTCGGCGCATGAAATGCGCCGAACTTCAGATTCATCACGCTAGTCGAAAACCGTCGAACCCCGCTGGGAAAGGACCCTGATGGCCTCGAAACCCTGGGAAGTCAGCGCCTTCAGGCGCAAACGCTTCGGCGCCGGTGCCCTGCTCTTCGAGGAGGGCGACGAGGGCGACGAGGTCTTTTTGGTTACCGAGGGCGAGGTCGAGATCCGCCGCGACACGGGCGGCGACAACCCGCGCATCCTGGCCCGCCTGGGCAAGGGCGATATCTTCGGCGAGTTGGCGCTATTCGACGACGCGCCGCGCATGGCCACCGTGGCGGCCGTGACACCGACTGTGTGCAATATCATCTCACGCGAGGAATTCGAAAAGCGCCTGCAAGAGATGGATCCCGTGATGCGCGGCATCACCACGCTGCTGGTGCGTCGCGTGCGGCGCCTTACCGACATGGTGGCATCGCGCAAGAAAAGCTCTTGAGGGCGATGGTGTCGGACAGAGAGCTGAGCGTCGCCATCGCCGGCCTGGGAGCCATCGGCCTGGCTGTGGCCCGGCGTCTGGATGATGGTCATGGGGGCGGCATTAAGGGATTGCGGCTGGCAGCCGTGTCGGCCCGCGACCGGGCCGGGGCGGCCGCCAGGATGGCCGATTTCGCGGCGCCGGTACCGGTGCTGACGCTGGCTGAACTTGGCGGGACCGAATCCGACGTGGTCGTCGAATGCGCACCCGCGGCGCTCTTTCGCGAGATCGCCGAACCGGCCATCAGGGCCGGCCGCATCTTCCTGCCGGTCAGTGTCGGCGCGTTGCTGCAGCATGACGATCTGATCGAACTGGCCGGCCAGAGAGGCGCCTGCATCATCGTGCCTACCGGCGCCCTCCTTGGCCTCGATGCCGTGCGCGCCGCCGCCGAGGGCGGCATCCATAGCGTCACCATGATCACGGCCAAGCCGCCCGCGGGTCTGGCCGGCGCACCGTATCTCGAGGAAAACGGTATTTCCCTCGATGGGCTCGCGGAGCCCCTTCAGGTCTTCTCCGGCTCGGCCCGTGAGGGAGCCCGGGGCTTTCCCGCCAACGTCAACGTCGCCGCGGCGCTCAGCCTGGCTGGCATCGGCCCCGACCAGACCCGCCTCGAGATCTGGGCCGACCCGGAAGTGACGCGCAACACCCACCGCATCGAGGTCGAGGCCCAGGCCGCCCGCTTCAGCATGAGCATTGAGAACGTGCCGTCCGAGGAAAACCCCCGCACCGGCCGCATCACGCCGCTCAGTGTCATCGCCGCGCTCAGGCGCCTGGTCGATCTCCTGGTGGCGGGGTCTTAGTCAGCGGTTTTTCGCCGCTCGGGGAAAAGATCCTTGACCAGGGCGTCGACGGCCGTGGCGAAAGGGGCAGCCGGGTTCTTTTCGCAATAGCTGCCGAGCCGGTCGATCACGCTATAGAGGTCGCGCTGGCCGAGTACGTCGTAGGTTTCCGGCGCGGCCCGGTTCATCGCCGTGACGTAGCCCGCGGTCCAGGACAAAAAGCGCGCAAAGCCCGGGGACGAGCGTTCGAACTCGACCAGAAAGACGCTGCAGTCCCGGTTGCCCAAGCCCTGGATGTGGTAGCGCCCATCCAGCGAAGCGGATTCCGATGGCGTGGCCGTTGCTGCCAGCAAACAAAACAGCCCCGCCGCGAGCGGCCGCCTAATGCGCTTCGTCCCAGTTGTCGCCAAGACCGGTATCGACGATCAGCGGCACGCGGATGCGGGCCGCTGCTTCCATCACCGACTTGACCAGCGCCGCGGTCTCCTCGACCTCGGCCTCGGGCACGTCGAACAAGAGCTCGTCGTGCACTTGCAAGAGCATGCGGGCGCTCAGGCCGCGGGCCTCCAGCGCCGCTGGCAGGCGGATCATGGCGCGTTTGACGATGTCGGCGGCCGAGCCCTGCAGCGGCGCGTTGATGGCGGCGCGTTCGGAAAAGCCGCGCCGGGCCTGGTTCTTGTCGTTGATGCCGGGCAGGTGGCAGCGCCGCCCGAAGATGGTTTCGACGTAGCCCGTCTGGCGGCAAAACTCCTTGGTGCTGTCCATGTAGGCGCGGATGCCGGGATACTGCGCGAAATAGGCCTCGATGGTCTGCCCTGCCTCCGACCTGCCGATGCCCAGCTGGCGCGCCAGGCCGAAGGCGCTGATGCCGTAGATGATGCCGAAATTGACGGCCTTGGCCCGGCGCCTGAGCGCCGGATCCATGCCTTCCAGGGGCTGGCCGAAGACCTGGCTGGCGGTCAGGGCGTGAATGTCGGCGCCCTCGTGGAAGGCCTCGATCAGCACCTCGATGCCGGCCACGTGGGCCAGCAGGCGAAGCTCGATCTGCGAATAGTCGGCCGACAGCAAACGGCAGCCCACGGCCGGCACGAAGGCGCGGCGGATCTTGCGGCCTTCCTCGGTGCGGATGGGGATGTTCTGCAGGTTGGGGTCCGCCGACGCCAGGCGGCCGGTGTTGGCCGCCGCCATGTGGAAGGTGGTGTGGACGCGGCCGGTGCGGGAATTGATCTGGCCCTGGAGCGCATCGCTGTAGGTCGATTTGAGCTTTTGCAACTGGCGCCAGTCGAGCACCCGGGCCGGCAGCTCGTGGCCCTCCGCGGCCAGGTCCTCGAGCACCTCGTGGCCGGTCTGGTAGGCGCCGGTCTTGGTCTTCTTGGCGCCTTTGAGCCCCATCTCGTCGAACAGGATCTCGCCCAGTTGCTTGGGCGAGGCCAGGTTGAACTCATGGCCGGCGAGGCCATGGATCTGGCCTTCGAGATCCGCCATGCGCCTGGCGAAGTCCTCCGAGAGCGCCGCCAGGGCCGCCGGGTCGACGCGGATACCGGCCCCTTCCATGGCCAGCAGCACCGGCACCAGGGGACGCTCGATGGTTTCGTAAAGGCTTGTCTGGCGCTCGGCGAACAGCCTCGGCTTGAGCAGGCGATGGAGCCTCAGCGTCACGTCGGCGTCCTCGGCGGCATATTCCACGGCTTTGTCGAGCGCCACCCGGTCGAAGGTGATCTGGCTTTTGCCGCTGCCCGCCACGTCTTTGAAAGGGATGGGTTTGAAGCCCAGGTGAACCTCGGCCAGCGCATCCATGCCATGGCCATGCAGCCCGGCATCGAGCACGAAGGAGAGCACCATGGTGTCGTCAATCGGTCCCACGGCGATGCCGTAGCGCCCCAGTATGGCCATGTCGTACTTGATGTTCTGGCCCACCTTGAGCACCGACGGGTCTTCCAGCAGCGGCTTCAACAAGGCCAGCGCCTGGTCCAGCGGGATTTGCTCGGGCGCCGCCTCGCCGCCGCCGTCCATCAGATCGAGCGTGCCCTGGATGTCCGTGCCCTTGTGCGCGAGCGGCAGGTAACAGGCCCGGCCAGGTTCGATGCACAGCGAGAGGCCGACCAATTCGGCCTGCATGGTATCGAGCGACGTGGTCTCGGTGTCGACGGCGACGATGCCGGCGCTTCGTGCCCGTTCGATCCAGGCCTCCAGATCGGCCGTTTTCTGCACCGCCCGGTAGTCGCGTTCGGCAGGCTTCGACACGGCGGCAGGGGCCTCGGCCCCTTCGAACCTCGGGCCCAGCCGGGCCGCCAGCTTGCCCAGCTCGAGCTCTTCCAGGAAGGCGAACAAGACCTCGGGATCGGGTTTGCCGAGCAGCAAATCATCGAGTTCCTCGGTCACCGGGGCGTCGTCCCTCAGTGTCACCAACTGGCGGCTCAGCCGCGCCAGTTCGGCGTGGTCGATCAGGTTCTGGCGGCGCTTGGGCTGGGTGATCTCCCCGGCCCGGGCCAGCAGGCTGTCGAGGTCGCCGAAATCGTTGATCAGTTGCGCCGCCGTCTTGACGCCGATGCCCGGCACGCCGGGCACGTTGTCGCTGGAATCGCCGGCCAGGGCCTGCACCTCGATGACCTTGCCGGGGCCGACGCCGAAGCGCTCCTCGACCTCCGCGGGGCCGATGTGGCGCTGCTTCATGGGATCGAGCATGCTGACGCCTTCGCCCACGAGCTGCATCATGTCCTTGTCCGACGACATGATCAGCACCTCGAGGCCAGCCTCGCGGCCCAGCCTCGTATAGGTGGCGATGAGGTCGTCGGCCTCGAAGCCCGCCAGTTCGACGCTGGCCACGTTGAAGGCTCGCGTCGCGTCGCGCACCAAGGGGAACTGGGGGATCAGGTCGTCCGGCGGCGGCGGCCGGTGGGCCTTGTAGTCGGCGTAGATATCGTTGCGAAAGCTGGCCCGGGCGGTATCGAAGACCACCGCCAGATAGGCCACGTCGCCGGCCGCCCAGGCGTCGTCCAGGAGCTTGTTGAGCATGTTGCAGAAACCCGCCACGGCGCCCGTGGGCAGGCCGTCGCGCTTGCGGCTGAGCGGCGGCAGGGCGTGAAAGGCGCGAAAGATGTAGCCCGAGCCGTCGATCAGCACCAGGCGCTTGGGTCTTCTTTGCGATTCCTCGGACATGGCAGCGCCCTAATGGGCGGCGAGCTTGGCACCCTCTTTGAGAACGTAGTGGCAGCCACAATAGGGGCAGTCGATGGCGCCGCCCTCGAGGGTGAGATAGACCCGCGGGTGGCCCAGCGCTCCGGGGCCGCCGTCGCAGCTCACCTTTGCCTCTTCGACTTCCACGCTTTGCGCTGCTGGCATGACGTTCTCCTGTTCAGACGTTGACCGCCGGCCGGAACGAATGATACCCATTGCCGCGGCGCCATCAAGTGATGGCGAGGAATTCATGAAAGACAATAGCCAACCTGACGCCCCGCCGGCGGCCGAGCAGCCCGCCGACGGCCCCGCCGATGCCATCGTCGCCCGGGGCTTGCGCAAGGTCTATGGCGGCGCCGCCGAGGCGGCCTTGAAGGACGTCGACCTGGCCATCCCGCGGGGCTCGTTCTTCGGCCTCTTGGGCCCCAACGGCGCCGGCAAGTCGACCTTCATCAACATCCTCGCCGGCCTAGTCATCAAGAGCGCAGGCCACGTCGAGATCTGGGGCCATGACATCGATCGTGCCGCCCGGGCCGCCGCCTCGGCCATCGGCGTGGTACCGCAAGAGCTCAACATGGACGCCTTTTTCACGGCGCGTGAGATCCTCGAGGTCCAGGCCGGCCTCTACGCCGTGCCCAAAGCGGCCCGGCAGAGCGACGAGATCCTGCGCGTCATGCATCTCTCGGAGGTTGCCGACAAGTACCCGCGCACGCTGTCGGGCGGCATGCGGCGGCGTTTGCTGGTGGCCAAGGCCATGGTGCACGCGCCGCCGATCTTGGTGCTGGACGAGCCCACGGCCGGCGTCGACGTCGAGCTTCGGCACAATCTCTGGACCTACCTGCGCGCCCTCAACGCCCGCGGCACCACGATTCTCTTGACCACGCATTACCTCGAGGAGGCCGAGCAGCTTTGCGACCGCGTCGCCATCATCCACCAGGGCCGGGTGGTGGCCTGCGACACCACGGTGGCGTTGGTCCAGCGCCTCGACCGCAAGGAACTGACCATCATCATCGGCCAGGATCTGGAAGCCGTGCCGCCACCCTTGGCCGCCTTCGACGCCGAGATCCGGCCCTTCCGCCGCCTGGTGGTGCGCTACCGCCCCAGCCGGACGCCGGTGGCCGATATCCTGGCCGCCGTGCAGGCCGCCGATCTCACCATCCTCGACCTCTCGACCGAGGAATCCGATCTCGAGGATCTTTTCCTCGAACTCACCGGCAACTCCCGAGAGGTGTCCTAGATTATTTTTCGCGGCCTGATGGGGTGCTGACTGGCTCCGGTTCGAGTCGCCATCGAATTGGCCATAGGGGAAATAATCGGGTATGTAGGCGCCAACAAGGACGCTGGCGGGATCTTTTGGGGGGGTATGCCCACGCGGTTCCGGGAGGCAGAAAGCCTGCGCCTGATAACCCTGGAACCAGGACGAGCAGTGTGGCCCGATCCCAAGGAGCTGCCAAGGATTTGAAGCAGCCTAGCGCCGCCGGGTCGGCCCTGCCGGCCGGCGTCGAGCAGACGGTGCTCCTCGACAACCTCGATGACGGCTTGCTGTTGCTCGACGCCGAGCATCGCGTGGCCTACGCCAATCCGGCGCTCGACCAGGCTTTCGAGTTGCCCACGGGAAGCTTTGCTGAGCGCCCGACACTGGCTCGATTGGCGGCAGACGAGACCTGGGCCGCACTTTTTGCCGGCCTCGACGACGTGGTTGCGGCCGTGCGCAGCCCGAATTTCGCGCCGCGTCGCATAGCTCGGCCGGACGGCACCGTGTTCGAGCTCAGTTGCCGGGTGCTGCCCGAGGGCGGCCGGTTGCTGCGTTACCGCGACGTCAGCCAATCCCAGCGCCTCGAGGACCAGCTCGAGATCCAGCGCTTTCGCTACCGCCATGCCCTGCAGGCCGCCGACCAGTCGTTCTTCGAATGGAACCTCTACAACGACCGGGTGACGCTGAGCGAGCGCTTCTGGCTGCAGATCCAGCGCCCCCTGATGGGTCCCGAGGTCGATTTGGAGGAATTTTTCGCTCTCGTCGAGGAAGAAGACCGCGAGTTCCTGCGTGCCACCCTCGAGCCCTTCGCCGCCGGCGAAGTCGACGAGCTGGTCGGTGCCGCTGACGCCTTTCACATTTCCCGCCCCGACGGCAGCCTCCGCCGCTTCGCCTTCGGCTTTTCGGTGGTCATGTCGGAGCAGGACAACGTCGCCGTATTGACCGGGCTGATCCGCGACGTCACCGAGACCCGCATGTTGCGCCGTGCCCTTATCGAGACCCGCGACGCCGCCGAGGCGGCCAACCGCGCCAAGTCGGAATTCCTGGCCACCATGAGCCATGAGTTGCGCACGCCCCTCAACGCGATCATGGGGTTTGCCGAGATGATGAGACGGCAGGTTTTCGGGCCGGTTGGAGACACTCGATATCACGGCTACTCGGCAAACATCCACGAAAGCGGTGAACATCTTCTCGGTCTTATTAACGACATATTGGATCTTTCTAAGGTTGAGGCTGGGAAGATGGAGCTCAACGAAGAGAATTTGAACGTCAGCATGGTATTGCAAACTTGCGAAGACATAATGAAGCCTCGATTCGAGGATGCCGGATTGGTTTTTGCTGTCGAAGTGATAACCGGTTTACCAACACTGCATGCCGATAAGAGATTGACCAAACAAATGCTGTTCAATTTGCTCTCCAATGCTGTGAAGTTCACCGACAGGGGCGGCAAAATCATGGTCTGTGGTGAATTGGCAGAAGACGGTTGTATGCGGATATCCGTAACCGATACCGGTATTGGCATCGCCGCCCACGACATTCCAAAAGCAATGTCGAAATTCGGTCAGGTTGAGGGTGCCCTGGATCGTAGGTTCGAGGGTACCGGGTTGGGTCTGCCGTTGGTAAAGTCATTGGTGGAACTACACGACGGCGGACTTGAGATCGAGAGCGAAATCGGTGTTGGAACCAAGGCGACGATCTGGTTTCCGAAAGAGAGGGTTGTCTTCGGCAACTGACGAGCGTCGAATTCTATGTCGCTTTTTGGCTACTCGCTTCACTTCGGCCCGCTTTCCTGACCGTCCGTTGCTGGGGGGATACTGTTGCAAAACTCGGCGACAGGGCGAGTTGGGGCAATAATCGGATCGTAACAGGGCACTCAGCGAATCATTCTTGCGCTGTACCTCAGCTTGACGAATCAATCTTGCGCCCAACGAGGCCCAGATGTGTTTTGCAACAGTATCGGAGGCAGAGCCGAAGTTCGGATTTGGGCGAGCCGGGATTGGCAGGGTTGAGCGCCACGTTGGCAGCAAGAGCGTCTCCCAAGCGAAAAACCCTCCCATCCGACAGGCGCCGACGAATAGCACGACGGGGATGCGTAAAAGGGTCCCTGTCCCTTTTTTGGGCGCCTCGGCGGATTTAGGGCAGCGCGACGGCCCCGCTGGCCGCCAGTTTCGCCACCTCGTCTTCGCCATACTCCAGCTCGGCCAGGATTTCGCGGCCGTGCTGACCCAGCCGCGGCGCCGGCAGGCGGATGGTGCCCGGCGATTTGCTGAAACGGCTGCTGATGTCGGTGGTGATGATGGTGCCCTCGCTGGGATGATCGATGGCTTGGAAAAAATCGACGGCGGCCAGATGTTCGTCATCCAGCAGATCGTCGGTATCGTTGATGCGGCCGACCGGCACCTGGGCCTCGGCGCAAAGCTCGAGCCACTCGCCGACGCTGCGCTCGGCGATGATCTGCTCTAAAAGCGCATAGAGCTCGTCGATGTTTTCGCTGCGCGCCGCCATATGGTCGAAGCGCGGATCGTCCGTCAGTTCGCTGCGCCCGGTGGCAGCGAAAAAGCGCCGCCACTGCTCGTCGGTATAGGGCAGCACGCAAATGTAGCCGTCGCGCGCCTTGTAGGGCCGGCGGTTGGGCGAGGCGACGCGGCCGTAGCCGGTGTTGCCCAGCGGCGGCTCGAAAACCCGGCCCGAAAGGTGCTCGGCCAGCACGAAAGCCGCCATGGTCTCGAACATGGGCACCTCGACCTCCTGGCCCTCGCCCGTGCGTTCGCGGTGCAACAGCGCCATCACCATGCCCTGGCTGGCGGCCATGCCGGTCAGCTTGTCGGCGATGATGGTGGGGGCATAGCTGGGCACGCCATGGATGCGGGCGTTGAGCCCGGCCAGCCCCGATTCGGCCTGCACGATGTCGTCGTAGGCCGGGCGGTCGCGGTAGGGCCCGCGGCGGCCGTAGCCCTGGGCGCCGCAGTAGACGATGTCGGGCTTGATGGCCGCCACCCGTTCGTAGCCCAGTTCGAGGCCGGCGACGGCGCGGGGCCGCATGTTGTGGAAAAAGACGTCGGCCCCGGCGATCAGACGGTCGAGCACGGCCCGGCCGTCAGGCTGCTTGAGATCGAGCACGATCGAGCGCTTGTTGCGGTTGAGGTTGAGGAAGGGGGCGCTCATGCCGGCATTGCGGGCCGGCTTGACGGAGCGGTAAGCGTCGCCACCGGGCGGTGCTTCGACCTTGATGACGTCGGCTCCCATGTCCGCCAGTTGCATGCTGGCATAGGGGCCGAGAACGATAGTGCTGAGGTCGACGACGCGGTAACCGGCAAGAGGACCGGAGGAGTAAGATGGCGACATGGAAGTTCCTTGGGCTGCCTACGACCAGGATTTCGAGTTGCAGCAGGCAGCCGCACATGCTGAGGTTCGGCCGGAACGATGGCAGAGGAATCCCCGCCATGCAACTGACCCAATGCATCAAACGGGCGGCCCAGGTCGATCGGGAGGGCAGCGCCACCATCTTCGCCGAACGCCGGCACACCTGGTCCGATTTCACCGCCCGGGTGAGCCGCCTGGCCGGGGGCTTGCGCGAACTCGGCGTCAGCGAGGGCGACCGCGTGGCCATGCTGGCGCTCAATTCCGACCGCTACCTGGAATACTATTTCGCCATCCCCTGGGCCGGCGCCGTGGTGGTACCCATGAACATCCGCTGGTCGCCCGCCGAGAACGCCTATTCGCTCAACGATTCGGGCGCCCGGGTGATGATCGTCGACGATGCCTTCGCCGCCATGGTGCCCAAGATCCTGGCCCAGGCGACGCTCGATACCCTGATCTACGCCGGCGAGGGCGAGACCCCCGACGGCATGCTGAACTACGAGGCCCTGATCGCCGACAACGCCCCCGCCAGCGACGCCGAACGGGGTGGCGAGGACCTGGCCGGCATCTTCTACACCGGCGGCACCACCGGCTTTCCAAAGGGCGTCATGCTGCCCCATCGCGGCCTCTGGTCCAGTGCCATCGCCATGGCCCACCATCTCGAGCTGGATGCCGGCGCGCGCTACCTGCACGCCGCGCCGATGTTCCACCTGGCCGACGGCGCCATGTCGATGGCCTGTTGCGTGGTGGGCGCCGGGCACGTGATGATCTCCGCCTTCAGCCCCCAGGCGGTGCTCGAGGCCGCCTCGGCCCACCGGCCGACGCACCTCTTGCTGGTGCCCACCATGGTCAAGATGGTGCTCGACGACCCGGGCCTGGCAACGGCCGATCTCTCGTCGGTGCAGCGCGTGCTCTATGGCGCCTCGCCGATGCCCGAGGGGGTGCTGCTCGAAGCCTTCGAGAAGCTGCCGCACTGCGGCTGGCTGCAGGCCTATGGCCAGACCGAGCTCTCGCCCGTGGCCACCGTCATGCCGCCCGAATACCACGTGCTCGAGGGACCAAAGGCGGGCAAGCTGCGTTCGGCCGGCCGGGCCGCCGTTTGCTGCGAGGTCAGGATCGTCGACGAAACCGGCGACGAGTTGCCGCGCGGCGAGGTCGGCGAGATCAGCGTGCGCGGCCCCAACACCATGCAGGGTTATTGGAACAAACCCGAGGAAACCGCCGCTACGCTGATCGACGGCTGGGTGCGCACCGGCGACGGCGCCTACATGGACGAGGACGGCTTCATCTTCATCATGGACCGCTTCAAGGACATGATCATCTCGGGCGGCGAGAACATCTTCTCGGCCGAGGTCGAGAGCGCTCTCTCCAAGCACCCGGCGGTCGGCGAATGCGCCGTCGTCGGCATACCCGACGAGGAATGGGGCGAAGCGGTACATGCCGTCGTGGTGTTGGCCGAGGGGGCCGAGGCGGCCGAGGCGATGGAATCCGAGCTCATCGGCCACTGCCGCGAGCTCATCGCCCACTACAAGTGCCCACGCTCGCTCGAGTTCCGTTCCGAACCGCTGCCCCTTTCGGGCGCCGGCAAGGTGCTCAAGAAGGACCTGCGCGCGCCTTTCTGGGAAGGCCGCGAGCGGGAGGTCAATTGAGGCCAGCTGATAGGCTGAAGTGATGCACGAGTTCTCCATCTGCTCGCGGATCGTCGATGCCGCACTTGACGAGTTTCGTCGCTTGCCGACGCCGCCGCGGCGCCTCTGCAAAGTTCGTGTGGTGGTGGGACAAATGCACCAGATCGTCCCCGACTACCTGGCTTCCGCCTATGACGTGCTGACCCGTGATACCGTGGCCGAGGGCTCCGAGATCGAAGTGGTCGGCGTGCCTGTCGGCGGGCGCTGCCGAAGCTGCGACTGGGACGGTGAGCTGGAACTTCCGATCTTTCGTTGCTGCCGCTGTGGCTCTTTCGACTTGCAGGTAAACGGCGGCAGCGAACTCTATCTCGATCACATGGAGGTCGAGTGGGGCGATCTCGACCCGGCGACTGGAGACCCGCTGCCGCCGCCAATTGATATTGATCAAGGCCAGGCCAGTATGATTTCGCCAACAATCAAAGGATCCAGTAGAGAGCCGGACAAGCGATCATGAAATGGGCTATCGCCGATACCCGCAGTTTGGATGATGTCCTGGCCGTCCTCGCCGCCGGCCGCAAGGTTTTCGCCCTCGAGGAGGCTGCGCGCCGCGAAGCCTGGCTCGATGAGCGCCGAGGCACAGGCGGTTTCATGAAGGACTTTGCCAAGGGGCTGAACCGCTTCATCTCGCGCGGTCAAATCACCCCGGGCTGGGTCAAGCGTCACCAGCGCCTGGCGGCGGTAAGGAATCA
>JASLXG010000219.1 GCA_030740435.1 Alphaproteobacteria bacterium
CAAGCTTGCTCCGGTTCGCTGATGCCCTTGAGTTGGTGATGGCCGAGGTCACGGTAGTCGAAAAAGCCGCCGGCGATGCGCCGGGTGGCGTCGCTGATGACGACGCTGTCGGCCTCTGCCAGGCTTTGCAGGCGGGCTGCCAGGTTGGGTGTCACGCCCAGCACGGCGTGCTCCTCCGAGGCGCCTTGGCCGATGATATCGCCGGCCACCACCAAGCCGGTGGCGATGCCGATGCGCACGTGCAAGCGGAGCCCCGGCTGGGGTTCCAGTTCAGCCACGCCGGCAATGATCCTGAGCCCCGCCCGAACAGCTCGTTCGGGATCGTCTTCATGGGCTTGGGGGTAGCCGAAGTAGACCAGGATGCCATCGCCCATATAGCGTGCGATGTAGCCCCCGAAAGCCTCGATCTGGCCGCCGCAGACGTCTTGATATTGGCTTATGACTTCACGCAGATCTTCGGGGTCGAAACGTTCCGAAAGGGCCGTCGAATCGGCCAGGTCGCAGAACATTACCGTCAGTTGCCGGCGTTCGGCTTCACTTTCGGCTACCGTTTCGATCGGGGCAGCCACAGTGGGCGGGGCCGCATCCCCGAGTCTGACGCCGCACTGGCCGCAGAAAATGTGGTCGGCCGGATTGGCCGCACCGCAGGCGAGGCAGCACCCCGGCAGCCGGCCGCCGCACTGGCCGCAGAACTTGTTTTCAGGCGGATTGCCCGCCTGGCAGGCAGGGCATTCGTTCACTGCGTCCAGGCTCCCCCGCTTGGTTGATCGAGGCGCGCCGAGATGCCCCAGCGGTGAGGTTAGCGCAAATCGTGGTGCCAACCCACCAACTTGCCTAGCAGATCGAGCACATCCTTTGACGCCTCTTCGACCTGGCCGATCGAGTCCAGCGCCTGGCGGTTGACCCCAAACTCAAGCTTGGGCTGGCGGCACTTGATGTCCGGCATCGTGACGATGAAGTTGCTGTGTATAAATGCCAAATAAAAAAATACCTAATAACAATGGATTATAAGATATTTCTAGTGCAACACATTAGAGTATGCATGGGTTGTACTGGAAACCGGGAGCGGGGAACCTTACGTTTGATGGCAACGATGGTGGCAGGGACGGCGGCGGTGTGACGTTACAGAGCGTAGACAAACCCAAGGTGGATGACGGCTGGGCGCGATCGCGCCGTTTTTTGCGCCAGGTGCGCGAGTTGATGACCGGCCACGGCACCACCGAGGCACGCCTCGACCGAGTGGTGACGGTGATTGCCGACTACATGGCGGCCGAGGTCTGCTCGATCTACGTGCTGCGCGACCAGCGCGATCTCGAGCTGTTTGCCACCAAGGGCCTCAACCGCGATGCCGTGCACCTGACGCGCTTGAAAAAGGGGGAGGGGCTGGTCGGTCTGATTGCCGAACAAGCCCGCCCGGTAGCCCTGGCCGACGCCCAGAGCCATCCCAATTTCGCGCTGCGGCCGGAAACCGGCGAGGAAGTCTACCAATCCTTCATGGGCGTGCCGGTGCTGAGTGCCGGCCGCGTGCTGGGCGTCGTGGTGGTGCAGAACGTAACGCGGCGGCGCTACGCCGAAGCCGAGATCGAGGCCTGCGAGACCGTCGCCATGGTGCTGGCCGAGGTTCTGGCGACGGCGGTCGAGGAACGGCCGCCGGCGGCGGCGCCAATCGTGGCCGGGCCGGCCCTGATCGCCGGCCTATCGCTGAGCCGGGGCGTGGCCACCGGCCGGGCCCGCCGGGTGCAGCGCGAAATCGTCATCGAGCGCACCTTGGCCGAGCAATTGGAGCCGGAGCTGGCTCGCCTGGACCAGGCCTTCGCGGCGCTCAGTACCGGCCTCGAGGCCCATTTGCAGGGCTCGGCCCTGCCGGCGCTGGGCGAGCACAGCGAGGTGCTGGAGGCCTTCAAGATGTTTGCCGAGGATCATGGCTGGCGCGAGCGCATCGCCGATGCCGTGCGCGGCGGCCTCAGCGCCGAGGCGGCGGTGCAGCTGGTGCAGAACGAGATTCGCGGCCGCCTCTCCAAGGCCCAGGATCCTTATTTGCGCGAGCGCCTGGTCGATCTCGACGATCTCGGCGACCGCCTGCTGGGGCACCTCATCGGTCCCTTGGGAAATGGCGCCCCGGGCGCCCTCGTGCTCGAAGAACCGGCCGTGCTGATCGCCCGCAACCTGGGGCCGGCGGCGCTGCTGGATCTCGACCCCGCTTTTCTCGAAGGCGTGGTGCTGACCGAAGGCTCGCCGACCTCGCACTTGGCCATCGTCGCCCGGGCCTTGGGCGTTCCCGTGGTGGGGCGCTGCCGCGAGGCCCTCGAGGCGGTGGCCGAGGGCGATCTGCTGATCGTCGATGGTGACGGCGGCCAGATCGTGGTGCGGCCCGAGCCCCGCGCCCTGCAGGCCTACGAGAGCTCCATCGGGCGTTCCCGCCCGGCCGACGATTTTGCCGCCACGGCCGCGCTCGAGCCGCTGAGCCGCGACGGACGCCACATCTCCATCGAGCTCAATGCCGGCTTTCCCTTCGAAGTGCCCCGGCTCGACGACTGCGGCGCCGAGGGCATCGGCCTCTTTCGCACCGAACTTGCCTTCATGGGGCGCCACAGCTATCCCGACGTGGCGGCCCAGGCCGAGCTTTATGCCTCGGTCCTGGCCCGGGCCGGCAGCCGCCCGGTGGTCTTCCGCACCCTCGACATCGGCAGCGACAAGGCGCTGCCTTATCTCGAGACTTCGGGCGATGCCAATCCGGCGCTGGGTTGGCGCGGCATCCGCGTCGGTTTCGACCGCCCCGACATCCTCGAGGACCAGCTTGGCGCCTTGATCCGGGCCGCCGGCCAGCGCCTCGACGTGGTCTTTCCCATGGTCACCGAGCTGGCCGAGTTCAACCATGCCCGCGGCGTCCTCGAGGCCGAGTTGGAAAAAGCCCGGGCCGCCAGCCTGGCCACGCTGGCCGACGTGCGCGTCGGCGTCATGCTCGAGGTGCCGGCCCTGCTGTGGCAGCTCAGGCCGCTGTTTGCCGCCGCCGATTTCGTTTCCTTGGGCAGCAACGACCTGTTGCAGTACCTGTTCGCCAGCGACCGCGACAATCCCCGTGTCAACGCCCGCTACGACGTGCTGTCGGCGCCCCTTTTGGGCCTGATCGGCGAGATCGTTTCGGCCGCCGCCGAGGCCGCCATTCCGCTCACCGTCTGCGGCGAGATCGCCGGCCGGCCGCTCGAGGCCATGGCCTTGGTGGGCTGCGGCATCGAGCGCCTGTCGATGGCGGCGGCCGAGGTGCCGGCGCTAAAACGCATGGTGCGCAGCCTCGACGTGGGTGCCTTGCGCGGGCTGGTCTGCGACCTGGCCGGCCAGGACCACGGCAGCGTACGCACCGCCTTCGAGGATTTCGCCCGGGAAAACGGTGTCGAGGTTTAGCGCAAGTCCTCCAGTCGTCATTCCCGCGAAAGAGCGTGTGAAGGAATAGCGCAGCGGCGTCAAATGCTGCTGCCGCCCCCCCACCCCGACCCTCCCCCACAAGGGGGGAGGGAGCGAAAACCGGCCGTGGCCCTTGCTTTCTTCCCTCCCCCTGGATGGGGGAGATTCCATGGGTTGGTGAGCGTGCTTCCGTTAGGTTTGGATTTCCAACAACCCCAAACCATCGGAGATGACAGATGCAAGCATCGACTCAAACATCGACCATTTGCACGCCCACCAGGGAACAGTCTGCCAC
>JASLXG010000220.1 GCA_030740435.1 Alphaproteobacteria bacterium
GCCCCCGGCCGCCCGTGAGCGACATGATCCAGGGCGCGGAGCGCACCGGCCACAACGGCTTGGGCATCATGAAGTTCTCGTGATAGCCCAGCGTCACATCCAGCTCGCGGTAGGCGTTGTAGGAAAAATCCGAAGACGTCACCTCGGGCGGCACGTCGGCGGCCTCCTTGACCCGCCGCAGATAGCTGCGTGCCGTGCGGTATGAACCGAGGCGGAAATACAGCACCCCAAGCTCGAGCCGCACCCGGGGCAGGTTGGGGTTGACCAGCAGCATGCGCTCAAGGGCGCTGATCGCCGCCTCGTAGTTGCCGATCTTGATGGCCAGTTCGGCAAAACGGAAACTCTTGTCGAGATTTCCCGGGTCACGGAAGACCTCGTCGAAGGCCTTTTCGTATTGCGCTTCCAGCGCCGCCCGATCACCCTCGTCGTCGACCTGGGCCGATACAGGTGAGGCGCCGAGCACGATGGCCACCAACAATATCGCCAAGAACGTCCGATGGCAGCCAAACCGCCAAAACCTGTGCCAATTCCTGCGATTGCCCGCGCACCGCAACATGACGTCATGCTCCTTCGGAGCGTAACTATTGGCGCCCGCGCGCACCGGTACCGAGCGCCCATTGTGCAGCACTCGACAGTATCGGCAGTGGAAAATGCCGAGTCAATCTTGGCGGCGGTGCCGATCACGCCGGTTATGCGGTATCCCTAACCGTCCCTAAGCGGTGCAATTCATTTGCCGCCGGCCCATCAATAAGTCATCTGCTTGAGCAGCAGCCGGTCGTCGATTTCGAGGCCGGCCAGGACCTCGGTAATGCGTTGATAGGCGCGACCGTCGCCGAAAGGCGGCTGGATGGTGCCGAGGCGCTGACGAAAGGCCTCGTCGCCCAGCGCCTGATCGATGGCGGCCCGGATGTCAACGCGCCGGTAGGCCACGTCGATGACGTTGGCGCAGCGCTCGCGATCGCGCTGGCGCTGGCCCACGTTGACCGCCGGCAGCCCGAAATATGGCGCCTCGATGAGGCCGGCGGACGAGTTGCCGACCAGGCAGGCCGCCATTTTCTGCAGGCCGATGAAGTCGGCCGCCGGGATGTTGCGGTGAACGCTGGCGCCTGGTGACGAGCGCCTTTGCTCGATGACCTCGATAATGCCCTCGAAACCCTGGTCGGAGCAGGGATAGACGTAAAGCCGGCGCAACCCCTGCGCCTCGACGGCCGCCACGGTCTCCGTCATCTGGGCCATCGAGTTTTCCGGCTCACTGGAATCGGAATGTTGCAGCACCAGCACGAAAGGCTCGCCGGCCGCCAGGTCGTAGCTTTGACGCAAGCTCTCCGCCGGCGTCACCTGACCGAGAAAGACCTGGTCGAGGTGGGTATCGCCCACGGTATGAACCCGCCAGGGCTGCTCGCCCATGGCGATGATGCGGCTGGCCGAGGCCGGCGTCGAGGGGAAGTGGAGGTGGGCCAGCTTGGTGATGGCGTGGCGCACCGGCTCGTCCAGGCTGCCCGACAGGTCGCCGCCCTGGGCGTGGGCGATGGCGATGCGCATGTTGTGGGCGGCGATGCAGCCGGCAAAGACCTCGCCGCGGTCGCCGATCACCAGCAGCACGTCGGGCCGCAGTTTTGCCAGCACGTCGACCGAGCGTTCGAGGCAGCGCCCGACAGCCCGGGCCCGGTCCTCGTTGCTGTCGCCCGCCTGCTCCATCTCGATGGCCGCCGCCACCGGGAAGCGGGCCGCGACCTCGTCGACGGTGCGGCCGAAGCGGTCATAGAGGTGCTGGTCGGTAACCACCAGCTGCAGCTCCAGCCCGGGGTGAGCGGTGATGGCCTCCATGGTCGGCGCCAGCGCGCCGAAGCCGCCGCGCTTGCCGTTCCAGACGCAGATTCTGCGCCTCACGATTGCTGCCGGTCCTTGATGTCCCCCCACCAGCCGAAGGAGGGTTGGATGACGTCGGGATCGACGCCCTCGCGGTTATTTTTGATGCTTCCCAGCATCTCCTTGACCAGAACCTCGGACAGCAGGCTGGGTTGCAGGCCAAGCTCCACCAGCTTGGAATGCTGGGGGTTGTAGTAGTGCTCCTCGGCCTCCAGCCGGGGGTTTTCGACGTGGTTGATTTCGACGTTATGGCCCACCTCGCGGCCCGCCCGCTGCACGGTCTGGGCAAGTTCGTTGATCGAAAGGGTTTCGGTGAACTGGTTGAAGATGCGGCATTCGCCCTTGGCCGCCGGGTTTCCGACGGCCAGGTCGACGCACTGGATGGTGTCGCGAATATTGAGAAAGCCGCGCGTCTGACCGCCCTTGCCATAGACCGTCAGCGGCACGCCGCAGACCGCCTGGACACAGAAACGATTGAGCACGGTGCCAAAGACGTGGTCGTAGTGGAAGCTGGTATTCAGCTCCTCGTGCAGCAAGGTCTCCGGCGTGTCGATGCCGTAGACCACGCCCTGGTTGAGGTCGGTGGCCCGCAGTCCCCAGAGCCGGCAGGCGAATATCAGGTTGTTCGAATCGTGCACCTTCGAGAGGTGGTAGAAGCTTCCCGGAAGTTTGGGAAAGGGCAGCGTGTCGCTGCGGCCCTTGTGCTCGATGGTGATGTAGCCCTCTTCGATGTCGATGTTCGGCGTGCCGTATTCGCCCATCGTGCCCAATTTGACGAGGTGGGCGTCAGGCGAATACTTGCGTACGGCAAAGAGCAGGTTGAGGCTGCCGATGACGTTGTTGTGCTGGCTGAAAACCGCCTGTTCGCGGCCCTGCATGGAATAGGGCGCCGAGGGCTGCTCGGCGTAGTGGACGATGGCATCGGGCTGAAACTTGGCCAGCGTCTCGTAGATGAAACGGTGGTTGGTGAGATCGCCCACCCTGAGCGCCATGTCGCGGCCCGTGACTTCCCGCCATAGCGCCACCCGGCGGTGCAGCGTGGGGATCGCCACCAGCGGCTCGATGCCGTCCTCCAGCTCGATCCGGCGCTTGACGAAATTGTCGACCACCATGACCTCGTCGCCGCGCTGGGAAAAGTGCATCGCCGTGGGCCAACCCAGATAGCCGTCGGCACCGAGGATAAGTACTCTCATGGACCTCTCACGGAATGTTCACAGGCTGCTCTGGGAATTCCCCGGCGGCCGTGCCGCAAACCCCTAGTCTTGGCCGCCCCGGGTGTCAAGCGGGCCTTGGCCGGGAAGGCGCGATTCCACCCCCAGGCTGCCCCGTGCTACGCTGCCTGGCCCCAGGAGCAACGGACCCCGAAAAACATGTGCGGTTTTGCCGGCTATCTCGATCCCCGGCTGGAGGATGGCGAGGACGCCATGCGCGCCCGGGCCGCCGCCATGGCCGAGTGCCTGCGCCACCGCGGCCCCGACGACAGCGGCAGCTGGGCCGACCCGGCCGCCGGCCTGGCGCTAGGCTTCCGCCGGCTCTCCATCATCGACCTCTCGGCCGCCGGCCACCAGCCCATGGTCTCGGCCGACGGGCGCTACGTCATGGTCTACAATGGCGAGGTCTACAATTTCGCCGCGCTGCGCCGCGAGCTGGAAGCCCTGGGCCGGCGGTTCCGCGGCAATTCCGATTCCGAGGTGGTGCTCGAGGCCATTGCCCAGTGGGGCCTGGAGCCGGCGCTCGAGCGCTTTGTCGGCATGTTCGCCCTGGCGCTGTGGGACCGGGAACAACGAGAACTCAGGCTGGTGCGCGACCGCCTGGGCATCAAGCCGCTTTACTACGGCTGGGCGGGAGGGGTCTTTCTTTTCGCTTCCGAACCGGCGGCCTTGCGCGCCCACCCCGCCTTCGAAGCCGGCATCGACCGCGAGGCCCTGGCGCTCTACCTGCTGCGGGCCTGCGTGCCGGCACCGCGCTCGATGTGGGCCGGCATGCGCCAGTTGGCGCCGGGCCACCTGGTCGCGTTGCGGGCCGGCGAGCGCTCGTTACCCGAGCCCGAACCCTATTGGTCGTTGCGGGAAACTCTTGCCCTGGCCCGCCAAAATCCCTTCCGGGGCAGCCTCGACGAGGCCACCGAGGCCCTCGAAGAGCACCTCACCGCGGCCGTTGCCGAGCGCCTGGTGTCGGACGTGCCGCTGGGTGTCTTTCTCTCCGGAGGTATCGATTCCTCGACCGTCACGGCACTCATGTGCAAAACCGCCAGCGGCCCCGTGCGCAGCTTCTCCATCGGCTTCAACGAGGCCGACTACGACGAAGCCGTAGACGCCCGATTGGTGGCGGAACATCTCGGCACCGAGCACCACGAGCTCATCCTCGAGCCGGCCGACGCCCTGGCCGTAATCCCCGATCTGGCGCGCATCTTTGACGAACCCTTCGCCGATTCCTCGCAGATCCCCACCTACCTGGTGTCGCGAATGGCGCGCCAGCACGTCACGGTCTGCCTCTCGGGCGACGGCGGCGACGAAACCTTCGGCGGCTATAACCGCTACCTCTGGTGCGATGCCGTCTGGCGCCGCACCGGACACTGGCCGATGACGCTCAGGCGCGGCCTGGGGGGGGCGTTCAGGCTGCTCTCGCCGGGGGCCTGGGACGGCCTCTTCGCGGCCCTGGGACCGGTGCTGCCGGCAGCGTTGCGCCAGCGCAATCCGGGCGACAAGCTGCACAAGCTGGCCGCCGTCATGGCCGCCGACGGCATCGAGGCCATGTACAAGGGCGTGGTCGACCACTGGCCCGATGTGGGCCGCTTGATGCCTGGCGCCAGCGAGCCGGCGAGCCTGCTCAGCCAGCCCGAAAACTGGGCCGAGCTTCCCGATTTCGTGCAGCAGATGATGTATCTCGACGCCATGAGCTATCTGCCCGACGACATCCTGACCAAGGTCGACCGGGCCTCGATGGCGGTCAGCCTGGAAGCCCGGGTGCCGCTGATCGACCATCGCGTGGTGGCCTTCGCCTGGTCGCTGCCGCTCGAGCACCGGGTCGGCGCCGGCCAGGGCAAGCGGGTGCTCAGGCGCCTCCTCGATCGCCATGTACCGCGGCGGTTGGTGGAACGGCCCAAGATGGGCTTTGCCATACCGCTGCAGGCCTGGCTGCGCGGGCCCTTGCGCGAGTGGGCCGAGGAACTGCTGGCCGAGCCGGCCCTGGCCGAGGGCGGCTACCTCCAGCCGGCGCCCATCCGCGAGCTCTGGCGCCAGCACCTGGGCGGCCGGCGCAACTGGCAAAACCGGCTCTGGGACGTGCTGATGTTCCAGGCCTGGCGCCGGGAATACGGGATCTAGTCCTACTGCGTCATAACCCGAGTTGATCGGTTCTGGCTCTTCGATTCGGCTGGTTGCAGCATGGGCATCGTCGTAGCTTTTTGACCAAGGCGCGGGTGATCCGGCGTTTGAGTGTCGCGATCGAGTGCGGCACGAGGCGTTCGGTACGTGTCGGGGGCGCCGCGGGGTCGATGACCGTCGGGAAGGGCAGGCGCTTGGACCAGCCGGGCGTGGCCGGTGGCTGAGGGGGGAATCGCCGCCCGCTCGGCGACCAGGAAGCCGTAGGCGGCGATACACACGGCGCCGTGGTGATGGAAGCCGCGCCAACCCCTGCCTTCGTAGTGGCCAAGGCCGAGTTCTTGTTTGAGCTCCAGATAGTCGCGTTCGATCCGCCAGCGCTGCATGGTGCGCTCGACAAGGGTTTCGAGGGCCATGTCTTCGGGCAGGGTGGAGAGCCAGAACTTGCTCGGCGCGTTCTCGTCCTTGGGCCATTCCACCAACAGCCACAGCTCGGGCCGTGGTTCGCTGCGCCGATGATCGCCATGGGCCGGGCGCACCCGCAGCGCGGCAAAGCGTGAGCTCAGCATCTCAGCCACACCTGAGCGCCAACTCACCGTGCGCCAGGCCTCCGGCGGCAAGTCCGCGGCCAGGGCCCGCACTTGCACCACCGCTGCATTGTCGCCGCCTTGACGCAAGCGCTTGGGATGTTGGCCGCGGCCGCCAGCGCGCCGGGCCGGGACCCGCGGCGTCAGCCCCGGAGGCCAAACCACCGTCGTGCCCAGCACCCCAACCGAATACTCCAATCCCAGCGCCGTCAGCCCGTCGCGGAAGGCGCTGCTGTTGCCATAGCCCGCATCGGCCAACACCGTGCCAGCCGGCACCTCAGCACTCAGGGCCTGGCTGATCTGCTCAAGCGCGATCTCGCCCTTACTCTGGAACGTCACCGTCTTCGGCACCTTCGCCTCGGCCCGTCGGGCCGCATCCGCCGCCCAATCCTGCGGCAGGTAAAGCCGCCAGGCGATGGGCAGGGAGGCCTCTGCCGTCGCCACCGACAGCGACGCCGCCACCTGGCAATTGTCCTGCTTGCCCAGTTGGCCACAATATTGCCGGGCCACTCCCACCGAGTGGCGGCCCTTCTTGGGAAAACCCGTATCATCGACGATCCAAGCCGTCACCGGGCGGCGCGCCGTCATCAGCGGCAGCACGGCATGGCTGACAGCTGCCAAAAACGCCTCCCCGTCCCAGGGCTAATTCGCCACGAAATGCAGCAGTGACTGGTGCTCCGCCGACGTCCGGTCGGGACGCAAACGCGCCGCCATCGGCTCCACCGACTTGCGATCCCCCGGCAACAGAAGGCCCGTGCAATAGGACCGGAACGGCGCCACACGGTCCAAATGACCAAGGCACACCGAAAGCCAATCCACATAGGCCGAAAACCGCGCCTCACTCCCGTCATCACTCCATAGAAGACCCATCACCACACCTCCCTTAGAAAGCAGCAGCGACGCCATCAACCACGGATCGTAGGGCGGGTAGCCCCGCCCCGCGTCGTAATTCTCGACGATCGCCGACAGGTCCAACTGTTCACGCACCAAGTCGCGGATGAAATGCGCAGAATGATCAGAGGGCACAAAATCATGCACCGACGGCGGCAACAGCAGGCTTTGGTCCACCTGCCAGGGACGAAGGGTCTTCTTCATAACCATGTTGAATCGGATCCCTCGACCTCGCCCCACAAAAATCCGATGATTCCTCGGACAGGCTCCTAGCATTTCTCGCCGGGTCACGGCATGCCTGGAGCGGCAAAACAAAGATTTCCACAAGTCCTCAGCGACATAGTTTTCCATTGTTTTAGAAATTGGTAAGGAATAGGCGGTTCAATGTTGGGACGAGGGGATCATCCGGGGGGATTGCGACGACGGGAAACAGAGCTTTCGTGGTGATCGGAACGGCGGCCTGCCGGCCCCTCGCAACGGAGGCCGGAAATGGCCGGGCGGCAGCGGCAAATTCGCCAGCGGGCTAACCGCACGGTAACCTCACTGGCACACCGATCAGGGCTGATCCGGGGCAGCCTACGGTGATAGGTCAGTCCGAGAAAACAATAGGTTAGCCCTTTACACGGACCGTAATTAGATTGTAGACAGGGGGTGGACGTTCTATAGTCCCGCGGTTGACCGGCTTGGAGACGATGGTAGTCGTATCTCGGGAGGGGAGCGGGAGCGGGGCCTTCGGATGAAATTTGATTGCGGCGATGCCGCGGCCGAGAGAGGTTGGAGAGCAAATAGCCAATACTGGGATGGCGTTGAGGAAAGCTGGCGTAGATGCTTGTTGTTCTTGATCGCCTGAGGTAGAGGCGGTAAGGTTATGTGTTGTGTTCTGGATAGGATGTTCTGGATAGGAGGTCGGTTTGATGCTGGTTCGTAAGATTTTGATGGTGGGGGGATTGGCAATCTTGGTGGCACTGCCGCCGGGGTTCGCATACGCACAGTCCCAGCATGACCGCAAATCCGGGTCCGGAGCGGCTGCGGGGCAGGAAAAAGGAACGGCGGGTGCCTTGGGCGGCTTGACCGCTGGAACCATTGCCGCCGGTGTAGCAGTGGCAGCGGCTATCGCCGTGGCGATTGCCGTGGTGGCAAACAATGACGATGCCGGGTCATCGACGAGCACCAGCACTGCAACTTCGACAGACGATCCATAAATTGCATTTGAGACAAGGGAGGGTCGACAATGGGGGTCCGAAAATTGGCAACATCGGGGATGTTGGCACTTGTGTTGGTGCTGACGCCGGCTTTGGCGCTTAGCCAGGCCCAGTACGTCGGGGCCAATGGTACGGCTTCGGGCCAAGAGAGTGGTGCAGCTGGCGGCGCGGGAGCTGGAGCTGGTGCCGGTATCGGCCTTGGTGTCGCTGTAGCGGTCGGCCTGGCGGTAGCTATCGCAATTGCTGTTGTTAGCTCCAGCGATTCGACCGTCGTTGCGGCGGGGACTGCTGATGATGAGGACGCGGCGACGACGGAGGCGGCGGCCTCTTCGACTGATTCCTCGACAACGACTTCGACTTCGACTGCGACCGCGACGAACACCCTGGCCAGTTTTGGCAACACCGGGATATTCTGCTGCAAATTTGGATTGGGGGTCCCAGGGGATTGACAACTCCCGGAGTTGCGGTCACGGGAGTTGTCGGCGCATGGATTTAACCCGAGCGGAGGATTCCGGGGCAAGTTGGCAGGCGACTAGGCGGCCGGCTTGAGGATTTCAAAAACGAGCGGCGGGAAGTTCCGCGCGATGTGCTGGCGGCTTTTCCAGACGAAGCCGTCTTTGATGTCGACCCAATAGTAGTTATAGAAGCGCCAGTTCAAGGTTTGGGCGTCGTTCCGTTCCCGCACCAACAAGGTTTTGAAATCCAGTCCCACGATCGAGATCTGTTTCGGCCCGAGGGGTTCGAAAAGCGAATCGATCCGCAACCCGTAACTCTGGTTCAGGTCGATGTCGACGCTGCGGGAAAACGACACCGGCCCATCCAGCCTGTGCAATCCGTCGGCCACGGGGTCCTGCTCCTGGGCTGTGGTGGCGCGAAGGTTCTCTGGAAAACCCGCGGTCTCTACGATGCGCCCGTGTTTGGTGACAAGGGTAGCTCGATCCGCGGAAACCCAGTATAGATAGTCTGCGTCCTTGCGTGCCAGAACGAGTAGGGCTGTTGGGCCTTTTCCTATCTTGGCGCTCAACGTGGCGTAGGGTATTTTTGTGATCTGCTCACGAGTGAGAGGGACATCTGGCAATCCGGCCGCGGCGATCTTCAGGGTGCGAAACACGGCCGACGACACCGGAGTGAATCCACAGCTCGAAAGCAGGAAAGAAGCACCCAGGATCATGACATGGCGTCTATCAGGGATTATCGGGGTCATCGTCGGATAGGTCCGGATGAGTGGCATGGGGAATCGTCGAATATTGTTAAGACTACGAATTTGTTGCCGGACTGTCGACTGCGGAGATCGTTAATGAGACAAATGCTGATCGGGCCTTGGGAAATATTTCTCACGGCATGTTGCGCTGTTGTCCTGGCTTCATCGATGTTGATGGTGCCGGTGGCCGGTTGGGCCCAGCAGTTGTCGGGTTCCGGCTTGGAAAAACTGATCCAAGGCCTCACCAATTCCCGGGGGCCACGGGGCGTAACCGGCCCAAATGTGAGATCCTCAAGTAGGCAGGATGAGCGCTTCCGCGTTCAACTCGACGCCAAAACAAAGAAGGAAAATCTTGAAAAGCAGTTGCTGAAAACCAGGGTTATGTCCGCGGATTTACCCGTAATACAGCGGTATTGCCGTGGTAAAATTAGCGATTCCGACACGGCTATCCTGACAATCAGAAAAAAATTCTCTCGCCTGGAACGGGACTTCTGCAGGCGCGCCAACCAAATTCTCCTGCAGATTGGCTATGACATTTTTCAGGCTGACGCCCTCTTTAAAGAACTTGGAGGTGGCGTTATCCAGGATTCGTATGTGCTGGGCATCGGAGACG
>JASLXG010000221.1 GCA_030740435.1 Alphaproteobacteria bacterium
GAAGAGGTCCGCAAGGCGGAGGAGACTCGCAAGGCCGAGGAAGCCCGCAAGGTAGAGGAGGCCCGCGAGGCGGAGGAGGACCGCAAGGCGGAGGAGGACCGCAAGGCGGAGGAGGACCGCAAGGCGGAGGAGGCCCGCAAGGCCGAGGAGGCTCGCAAGGCCGAGGAGGCTCGCAAGGCCGAGGAGGCTCGCAAGGCCGAGGAGGCCCGCAAGGCCGAGGAGGCGCGCAAGGCGGAGGAGGCGCGCAAGGCGGAGGAGGCGCGCAAGGCGGAGGAGGCTCGCAAGGCCGAGGAGGCCCGCAAGGCTGAAGAGGCGCGAAAGGCGGAGGAGGCTCGCAAAGCCGAGGAAGCCCGCAAGGCTGAGGAAGCACGCAAAGCTGAAGAGGCGCGCAAGGCGGAAGAGGCGCGCAAGGCGGAGGAGGCGCGCAAAGCCGAGGAAGCACGCAAAGCCGAGGAAGCACGCAAGGCGGAAGAGGCGCGCAAGGCGGAAGAGGTTCGCAAGATTATTGAAGAGCGCAGGGCCGCGGCAGCGGCGCGGGCCGAGGCGCGGCGTCGGTCCGCCGATCTGGCCGCTGCAGCCCAGGCCCGGGCCAAGGCCGAAGCGGCCGTGGATGCCGCTAAGCGCAAGGCCGCGGAGGATTTTCTGGCGGCCGAAGTGGCGCGCAAGCAAGCCGAGATGGCGCGCCGGTTGGCCGAGGAGGCGGAGATCCAGCGCAGGGTAGCGCTGGCCGAGCGCCGTGACGCCGAGGTTCAGGCGGCACAGGCGCGCCGCGAAGCCGATCAGGCCAGGAGAGACGCCGAAACCATGGGCGCCGTCGCCAGGCAGGCCGACGCCGAGCGCCAGGCGGCGGCGGCGGCGCACCGAAACGCCGTGATCGAGGCGGCCGAGCGGCGCAAGGCGGCCGAACTCGAGAAGGCGGGGGCGGCTGGTGATACCGGCGTGCGGCCCTCGCCCTTGCTGGTAGCCGAAGCCGAACGCGAGGCCCGGCGGGCAGCGCGCCAGGCTTCGCAGCGCCAAACCGGCGAAACCAGCGCCGCCGCGGCGCCGAGCCAGGCCGCGAAGCCGGTGCCGCAATCGCCGGTGGTCGTCATGGGCGCCGAAGATTCCCGCGACTCGGCCGCCGGGGAGGAGGCTGACGAGGCGGCCAAGGCGCTGCCCCAATCACCAGTTATCGTTCTGGCAGAGCCCCGGGCGCGATCTCTGCCTCAGGCCGAGGCGCAGTCGGACAGCGACGATGCAGCGGCTGCTGCCGGGCCGGCGGGGCAAAGCGAAACGGCAGCGAGCGAGGCCCCGGCATTGGTGCCGCCTTCGCCGCTGCTGGTCAACGAAGCCAAAGCGACCCGGGAAACACCCCAGGAACCCGCCAAAGAAACCCAACTGGCAGCCCGGGTAGAGGCCGTGCCCATGGCGGCGCAACTGGATGCCGGTCTGGCCGCCTACCTGGCGCGGGATTATCGCTTGGCGCTGGCCAAATGGCTGCCGCCGGCCGAGGCTGATCACGCCGAGGCCCAGTTCTATGTCGGCGGTCTCTACCGCGACGGCAGCGGCGTTGCGATCGACCTGGAGGAGGCCTATTTCTGGTGGAGCCTGGCGGCGCGCCAGGGGCACGGTCGGGCCGGACGCTATCTGGCGGTGCTGAGAAGCGAAATGCTACCGGCCGAGGTGGCCGCTGCCAAACGCCGCAGCGATGATTGGAAGCCGTCGCCGCGCTAACCCGCATTTCTCCTGCTAGCCTTAACCATTTGCTATGATTAACCGGCTTGAATGAGCGCTAACGAACCATCCCCCGCGATCCCCTCGACGCCGGCGGCGGCCAACGAAACATAGGTCACATGATCGATCCCTACCAGGTGCTGGGCGTGACGCGTAAGTCCAGCACCGCCGACATCAAGAAATCCTATCGCCGCCTGGCCAAGGAACTGCATCCCGACAGGCACCCCGGCGACGGCCGTGCGGCCGAGCGCTTCAAGGAGGTGGCGAGTTCCTATTCGCTGCTCAACGATCCGGCCAAGCGGGCGCGCTTCGACCGCGGCGAGATCGACGGCCAGGGCAACGAGCGGCGCTACCGCCGTGGCCAGGCCCGCCCCGGCCCCCGGGCGCGCCGGCCCGGCGCGGCCGGCGCCGGTGCCTCCCCGGGGGCGGGACGAGGGGCGGGCCAGGGGGCGGGCCAGGCCGACGAAGCCGGTCCCTTCGAATCCTTCAGCTTCGAGAACTTCGGCTTCGGCGGGTTCAGCGGCGAGGATGTCTTTTCGCCCTTTTTCGGCAACCGCGGCAACAACTCGCGCCGGGCCCAGGCCCGGGCCCAGGCGCGCAGCCTGGACAGCCGCTACAGCCTCAAGGTCAACTTCGTCGATGCCGCCAAGGGCACCACGCGCAAGCTCAAGCTCGAAAACGGCAAGTCCGTCAAGGTCGCCATCCCGGCCGGCATCGAAGATGGTCAGACCGTGCGCCTCAAGAACCAGGGCGGTATGGCGCTCGGCGGCAAGCTGCGCGGCGACGCCCTAGTCGAAGTGCGGGTCGACGACCATGCCTTCTTCAAGCGCCACGGCAGCGACGTCCATGTCGAATTGCCCATCAACCTCAAGGAGGCGGTGCTGGGCGCCAAGGTCGAAGTGCCCACGGTCGACGGCCCGGTCAGCCTGACGATCCCGCGCTCGTCATCGTCGGGCCGCACGCTGAGGCTCAAGGGCAAGGGCATCATCGACCGCAAGCGGCGGCGCCGCGGCGATCAGTACGTGGTGCTGAAGCTGGCGCTGCCGGAGCGCCGCGACGCCGAGCTCGAACGCCTGATCGGCGATTGGGCGCCGGCCACCGGCGACGTCCGCGCCAAGATGAAAGCTGATTCTTGAGTTGAAGCCTGGCCACCCGCTCCCCCTCCCAACCACCCACAGGGTACCATTGATGGGTGGTTGGGAGGGGGAGCGGGTGGCCAGGCCGCACTTGACAACCAGGGTGGTTGGGAGGGGGAGCGGGTGGCCGGGTCGCACTTAACAACCCGGCCCGGCCACCCGCTCTCTATCGAGGCCGGGGGTCGGTGGCCAGGTAGGCGAAGAGCAAATGATCGCGCCAGGCGCCATCGATGCGCAGGTACTGGCGGGCGTAGCCTTCCTCGCTGAAGCCGATCTGGCGCAACAGGTCGCGGCTGGCGGTGTTCGAGGGTACGCAGGCGGCCTCCAGGCGATGGAGCCGCAATTCATCGAACACGAAGGGCACGATGACCTTCAGGGCATCGCGCATATAGCCCCGGCGGGCAAAGCGCTGGCCCGACCAGTAGCCTACCGAACAGTACTGCGAGACGCCGCGGTGGACGTGGTTGAGGTTGAGGCCGCCGACCAGCGCCCGGTCCTGGCGGCGGAAGATGAAAAAGGCATAGCCGCGGTCCTCGCGGGCCTCGCGCAGGTAGCGCTTGAGCCGCGCCCGGTAGGTGCTCTTGCTGAGCACGCCGTCGGGCCAAGTGGGCTCCCAGGGAATCAGGAATTCCCGCGATTCGTGGCGCAGCGCCTGCCATTCCCGCCAGTCGCCGAGTTCGGGCGGTCGCAAATAGACCTTGTCGCCGGTCAGCTTGGCCGAGACCTCGGGTTCGACGAGACTGCGCAGGATGGATGTCAAGGCCGGCACCCGATTGCCAATGGGCGGGGCGGCAAGCGCGCCCCTCAGGAAAATCTTGCCCGAACCCTGTCGTAGCTTTCAAGTCGCGATATGGGCCCGATGGCGGCCAGCACTGGCGGCCCGCCGCCGAGTACGCGCCCGGCCACACGCTTCAGAGCGGCAGTGTCGACGGCATCGATCTCGGCGATCAACTCGGCCGTGGGAATGGCCCGGCCGTAGATCAAGAGCTGGCGGCCGAGATGCTCGCAGCGTGCCATGGGCGCTTCCAGCCCCATCATGATGCCGGCCTTGTGCTGGGCTCGGGCCCGCGCCGTCTCGGCTTCGTCGACGTCCTCGGCGACGCGGGCGATCTCGTCGCAGAGCACCGGCACCAACTCGCCGACTTCATTTTCGCCGGTGCCGGCGTAGACGCCAAAGAGGCCGGCATCGAGATAAGCCGAGGCGAAGGAGAAGACCGAATAGCACAGCCCGCGCTTCTCGCGCAGCTCCTGGAAAAGGCGTGACGACATGCCGCCGCCGAGCACCGTGGACAGCACCTGGATGGCGTAGAAATCCTCGTCGTCGAAGGCCAGGCCGGGGAAAGCCAGGGTGATGTGGGCCTGTTCGAGCTGGCGCACCTCACGCCGCTCGCCGCCCTGGTAGTGGGCCGGTTGGCGGGCCTGGGCGGTGCCGGCGGGCAGGCGGAAAAGTTCGCCGACGCGCCCCACCAGGGCCTCGTGTTGGATGCGTCCGCTGGCCGCCAGCACCATCCGCGGCGCCTGGTAGTGGCGTTCCATATAACTCACCAGGGCCTGGCGCTCGAAGGCCCGCACGCGGTCTGCGCTGCCCAGGATCGAGCGCCCCATGGGTTGGTCGGGAAAGGCCGTCTCCTGCAAGAGGTCGAAGATGAGGTCGTCGGGAGTGTCCTGGACCTGGCTGATTTCCTGGATCACCACCTCGCGCTCGCGTTCCAACTCGGCCGCCTCGAAGGTCGAGTGCTGCAGGATGTCGGCCAGGATATCGAGCGCCAGCTCCACGTCTTCCTTGAGCACGCGGATGAAATAGGCGGTCTGCTCGCGCGAGGTATAGGCGTTGATCTGGCCGCCCACGGCTTCCACTTCCTCGGCGATGGCGCGGGCTGAGCGCCGTTCGGTGCCCTTGAAGGCCATGTGTTCCAAGAGGTGCGAGACGCCGCCCTGGGCTGGGCTCTCGTTGCGCGCCCCGGCATCGACCCAGACGCCGATGGCCGCCGTCTCGAGCTCGGGCATGGCGTCGCTGGCCACCCTCAAGCCGCCCTCCAGCGTGCTCAGCTCGACCGTCACGGCCTGCGCTCCAGGGTCTCGCGGATGTGGTCTTGCAGCGCCGCCAGGTCGTTGGCCAACGTCGTAGAGCGCTCGGGGCGCTGGAAAATGTCGGCCAGCCTGGGCGGCAGCGCCGGGTGCAGCCCGGTGGCGTCCTCGACGGCGTCGGGAAACTTGGCGGGATGGGCGGCGCCCAGCACCACCACCGGCGCCGCGGGTGCCAGCCGGCGGGCGGCGGCGACGGCGACGGCGGTATGGGGATCGATCAATTGTCCGCTTTCCTTGTGCACCTGGGCGATGGTGGCGCGGGTTTCCGCTTCGCCCACCGCCGTGGCCGAGAATACTTCGCCGGCCCGGGCCAGCTCGCTGGCCTCGACGGCGAAGCCGCCGCTCTGGTCCAGCGTCGCCATCAGGCCGCGCAGGCGGTCGGGATCGCGGCCCACGAGATCGAAGAGCAGGCGTTCGAAGTTGCTCGCCACCTGGATGTCCATGCTCGGGCTGATACTGGGCCGCACCCGGTCCTTGCGGTATTCGCCACTGGCGAAGAAGCGGGCCAGGATGTCGTTCTGGTTGGTGGCCACGATCAGGCGCTCGACCGGCAGCCCCATTTGCTGCGCGGCGTAGCCGGCAAAGACGTTGCCGAAGTTGCCGCTGGGCACGCAGAAGGTGAGCCGCCGATGGGGCGCGCCGAGAGCCAGCGCCGCCGAGAAAAAATAGGCGATTTGCGCCATCACCCGAGCCCAATTGATGGAGTTGATGGCACCCAGGTTGTGGCGTGCGCGAAAGTCGGGATCGCCGAACAGCGCCTTCACCAGGGCCTGACAATCGTCGAAGGTGCCATCAATGGCGATGCTGTGGATGTTGTCCGCCGCCACCGTGGTCATTTGGCGGCGCTGAACTTCGCTAACCCGGCCTTCGGGATGCAAAATGAAGGCCTCGATGGCGCTGCGGTCGCGGCAGGCCTCGATGGCCGCCGGGCCGGTGTCGCCGGAAGTGGCGCCGGCCACCGTCAGGCGGGCGCCGCGGCGCTCGAGCTCGAAATCAAACAGCCGGCCGAGCAGTTGCAGGGCGACGTCCTTGAAGGCCAGCGTCGGCCCGTGGAAAAGCTCGAGCAGCCAGAGCCCCGCATCGAGCTGTCTGAGCGGCACCACGGCCGGGTGCTCGAAGCTGGCGTAGGCGGCTTCGATGTGGCCCGGCAGCGCTGCTTCCGCGGCCGAGCCGGCGACGTAGGGCGCCATCACCTGGGCCGCGACTTCGGCGTAAGGCCGCCCGGCCAGATCGTCCAGCGCCGCCGTCTCGAACTGCGGCCAGCTCTCCGGCAGGTAGAGCCCGCCGTCGGGCGCCAGGCCCGCGAGCAGCATGTCGTCGAAACCGATCTTTGGGGCCTCACCTCGGGTGCTGATGTAGCGCACGAAACTTTCCTCTCGCTAGCGCGGCGGCACCCTATAGAGCCCGGCCCAGCGGCGCAACGCTTAGTTGGGCATCAACAACCTGAGCCGGGCTTCCTCGGCCACCACCTCGACCGGCAGTTGGCCGCGCAGGTCGCCGTCGACCTGGACTGCGTAGCCCCGGGGCTCGAGGATGCGCAAGCTTTGCACCGGCCGCACCAGCACGTCGTCGAGGAAGGGGATGCGGCCGCGGGCATAGGCGATGCCGTAGCGCACCAGGTTCCAGCGTCCCGTGCGCAGCCCCAGCAGCACGTGCAGCGTGCCGTCGTCGAGGCGGGCCTCGGGGGCCACCACGTGGGGGCCGGCGAAGCGGCTGCAGGTGGTCACGATGACCGTCGAGGCGCGGTAGCGCTGATCGTCGATCTCGACCTCGAAGACGGTGCTGCCGTCGCGTATGAGGGCAATCAAGAGCGCCACGAAGTAGGCGCCGCGGCCGATCAGCGATTTGAGCCAGGGTTTGAGATATTTGACGGCCGCCGAATCGAGCCCGGCACCGACGCAGAGCAGAAAACGCCGGCCCTCGACGCAGCCCACCGTGGCCTCGATGATGCGGCCCTCGGCGATCATCCCGGCCATGGCGGCGGGCTTGGGCTCGAGCCCGATCTCCAGGGCCAGCACGTTGACGGTGCCGAAGGGGAAGGTGGCGAAGGCCGGCCCCTGGAAGACGCCGTCCTGGACCGCGGCGCCGTCGAGCAGGCCCGAGAGCACCTCGTTGACCGTGCCGTCGCCGCCAGAGGCCACGATCACATCGGCCTCCAGGCCGGGGTCGTCGCGGGCCTCGCGAACCTGGGCTTCGGCCTGGTCGGGGCCATCGGTGGGCAGCACCGTGGTGATGCAGCCGCTGGCTGCCAGGGCGTCGATGGTGCGGTGAAAGCTGCCGGGGCTGCGCCGGCGGCGGCCGGCGATGGGGTTGTCGACAACCAGAACCCGGCGGCCGGCGCTCATTCCAGGGCTTCCACCCAGACCGCCGTGTCATGGAAGGCGGCGCCGCCGGCCGGCGCCGGACTGTCGGCACCGGTCAGGCTGTTGATGCCGCACCCGTCCCGGAAGTGGCGGTTGGGCCAGATGCTCTCGACCACCAGCACGCCGCGCTGCAGGCCGTCGAAGAGCATCGCCTTAAGCTCGACCCGGCCGCGCCGGTTGCCCAGGCGCACCCCTGAGCCCTCGCCGATATTAAGCTCGCGGGCGTCATCGGGGTGGATGCGCAGTGTCGGTTGGCGCTCGCGCTCGAGCGAGCCCGGCGTCTCGGTGAACGTGGTATTCAAAAAGTTGCGCGCCGGCGAGGTCATCAGCTTGAAGGGATGTTCGGCGTCGGCCTCCTCGATCACCGCCCAATGATCTGGCAGCGTTGGCATCAGGTGGCCCAGTCGGCCCTGGCCCGGCCAGTCGGGCTTGAAGCGGAATTTGCCGTCGGGCCAGCCGAAGCCATCGAGGAAGTGAGCGCTTTCGAAGTCCGGCATGCAGTCATGCCAGCGCTCGGCCTTGAGGGTTTCAAGATCCACCAGCCCCGAGGTCTCGAGCGTGGCGGCGATGATCTCCATCTCGCTCATCTCGAAGCCGGGATGCTTGGCCCCCAAACGGTGCGCCAGCTCGCAGTGTACGAAATGGTTGGGCCGGCACTCGGCCAGCGGCTCGATCACCCGGGCGCCGAGCTGGATGTGGGAATGGCCGCCGGACTGATAAAGGTCGTCGTGTTCCAGGAAGGTGGTGGCGGGCAACACGATGTCGGCGAATTTGGCGGTGTCGGTGAGGAATTGCTCGTGCACGCAGACGAAAAGATCCTCGCGGGCAAAGCCCTGGCGCACCAGGTTCTGGTCCGGTGCCACCACGATGGGATTGGTGTTCTGGATCAGCATGGCGGTGACCGGGGGGCCTGAGCCGATGTCCTCGGCGTCGCCGTTGAGCACGGGGCCGATGCGCGACATGTCGAGGACGCGGATGGATTTATCGCGCACATCGAGGCCCTGGATCAGGGTGCGGTCGAAGGGGTAGATGCCGCCGTTGGAATAAAGCGCGCCGCCGCCCCGGTGGCGCCAATGGCCGCAGATGGCGGGCAGGCAGGACACCGCGTGCATGTTGGCGGCGCCGTTGCGGTGGCGGGTGAAGCCGTAGCCCAGGCGGATGAAGGCCCGCTCGGTGCGGCCGTAAAGGGCAGCGAAATCTTCGATCTCGGAGGCCTGAAGTCCGGTGATGGCGGCCGCCCATTCGGGCGTGCGGCTGGCCAGGTGGGCTTCCAGTTCATCCGGCACATCGGTGTATCGCGCCAGGTATGCCCGGTCGGCAAGGCCATCGCGAAAGAGTACGTGCATGATGGCGCAGGCCAGGGCGCCGTCGCTGCCGGGCCGCAAGCAAAGGTGAATATCGGCCGTCTCGGCGGTCGGGTTGCGGTAGGGATCGACCACCACCAGCTTGGCGCTCCGGCCCTTGCGGGCCTTGGCGACGTGGTGCATTACGTTGACCTGGGTGGCCACGGCATTGGTGCCCCAGAGCACGATGAGGTCGCTCTCCGCCATCTCGCGGGGATCGACGCCGGTCAGCCGGCCCGCTCCCGCCAGCCAGCCCGGCTGGGTGGTGCCGACGCAGATCGAGGTGCTTTGGCCGGAATAGCCCAGCGCATGGCGAAAGCGCTCGATGCCGTCGCGCTGTACCAGGCCCATGGTGCCGGCGTAGAAGTAGGGCCAGACGCTCTCGGAGCCATACTTTTCCGTGGCCCGGGCGAAGGCCGCGGCGACCTCGTCGAGCGCTTCGTCCCAGCCGATCGGTGTGAAGTCGTCCGAGCCCTTGGCGCCGGTGCGCTTGAGCGGCCTGGTCAGGCGCTCGGGGTGGTGCACGCGTTCGGCATAGCGCGCCACCTTGGCGCAGACCACGCCCGCGGTGTAGCTGTTCTCCCGGGCGCCGTGGATGCGGCCAATGGTGCGGCTGTCCAGGCGTTCGACCTCGAGGGCGCAGGTCGAGGGGCAGTCGTGGGGACAGACCGAGGCGACGAGGTCGGGTTTGTTCGGCACGCGGGCCTCCCGGGCAATGTAAACATGGATCGCTGGCCGCAGCATAGCGGGGGGCAGGGGGCCTGTGCTACCCTCGCGCCCCGGAGTACGCCATGGATCACGCCTTGCAGCACGAGATACCCGAGGCCGACGCTACGGCCATGCCCCAGGCTGCCTGGTGCGCCAATCCGATCATCGAATGGCTGCTGACCGAGGCCTGGAGCATTGCCCAGCCGGGCGAGCTGATTGCCGCCTTTGGGGCCCGCCTGGTGACTGAGGGGGTGCCGCTCATGCGCCTCATGTGCTTCATTCGCACGCTTCACCCCCAGGTCATCGGCACGCGCTATGAATGGCGCCGCGAGCGCGGCACGACCGAGGAATTCGAACCTCCACATCACGTCACGGAATCGCGCCAGTACACGGAAAGCCCGATGGCGGCGCTCTTTGAGGACGGCGCCGCCGCCATCCGCCGCCGCCTCGATGCCGGGGCCGAGATCGACTATCCCATCCTGGCCGAGTTGGCAGCCGAGGGGATTACCGACTACGTGGCGCTGCCGCTGATCTTCTCGGACGGCACCATCAACGCCATTACCTTTTCCGCCGACCGTGCCGGCGGCTTCCATACCGCAGAGCTCGAGGTGGTCTACGATTCCATTGCCGTTTTGGCCCGCCTGATCGAGACCCACACGCTGAGGCGCACCGCCCGCACCCTGATGGAAACCTACGTCGGCCGTCAGGCCGGCTCGCGCATGCTGGACGGCCTGGTCAAGCTGGGCGACGGTGAAAGGATCCACGCCGTGATCTGGTTTTGCGACCTGCGCGATTCGACCGCTTTGGCGGAAACCCTGCCGATGGAGGAATTTCTCGGGCTGCTCAACGATTTCTTCGCCTGCATGGCCGGTGCCGTGATGGATCATGGCGGCGAGGTCTTGCGCTTCATCGGCGACGCGGCGCTGGCGATCTTTGCCATCGACGGTGCCGATCACCCACTGGACCAGGCCTGTACGCCGCTCGAAGGCACCTGCATGCGCTCGCTCGACGCTGCTCGCGATGCCCGCGCCCGCCTTGAAAGGGTCAACCTGAAACGCCAGGGCCGGGGCCAAGAACCGATTGGCTATGGCCTGGCGCTACACGTCGGTGACGTCATGTACGGCAACATCGGCGTGCCCGAACGGCTCGAATTCACGGTCATCGGCAGCGCCGCCAACGAGGCCGCCCGCATCGAGGGACTGAGCCGCGAGCTGGGCCACGACATCCTCATCTCGAGCGAGTTCGAGCGTTGCTTCGGAAACCAGATCGTCTCGCTGGGCCACCACCAGCTGCGCGGCGTGGGCCAAGCCCAGGAGATCTTCACCCTCAGCGACCCAGGGTTGGCCCCTTGAGCAGCCAGGCAGCCCAGCAGCCGCAGACCAGCGCCAGCCTGGTGGCCCGGCTTTGGCGCGAGCACATCCGGCGCCATCTCGGCCCCATCGTCTTTGCCGCCTTGTGCATGGTCGTGGCGGCGGCCGCCACGGCGGCCAACGCCTGGCTCTTGCAGCCGGTGATGGACGAGATCTTCCTGGCCGGCAACCGCGAGCTTTTGCTGCTGGTTCCGCTGGCGGTGCTGGGGCTGGCCCTGATCAAGGGCGGCGCCACCTTCGTCCAGGGCTATCTGATGGGCGCCATCGGCCAGCGCATCATCGCCGAGATCCAGTTGGCGCTTTACGCCCACCTGATGCGGGCCGATCTGGCCTACTTCCAGAACACGGCCTCGGGGCGGCTGGTGTCGAACTTCCTCAACGACGCCAACCTCTTGCGCGACGCCGTGGCGCGGACGCTGACCGGCATGGTCAAGGACAGCCTGACCTTGGTCTTCCTGGTGGCCTTGATGTTCTACCAGGATTGGCGCCTGGCCGCCGTCAGCTTCGTGGTCTTTCCCCTGGCCATAATCCCGGTGCGCAACCTGGGCCGGCGCATGCGCAAGGCCTCGACCGCTACCCAGGAACGCACCGGCCGCTTTGCGGCGCTGCTCAGCGAGACCCTGCAGGGCGCCCGCCACGTCAAGGCCTACGGCATGGAGGCCTACGAGACCGGGCGCGCCGGCCAGGCCGTCGAGGAGCGCCTGCGGGCCGTGCTCAAGGTGGTCAAGGCGCGGGCCGCGGCAACGCCGCTGATGGAGACGCTGGGCGGTATCGCCGTGGCCGCGGTGATCTACTATGGCGGCAGCCGGGTGATGGCCGGCGAGACCACGCCGGGCATCTTCTTTTCCTTCATGGCGGCGCTGATCATGGCCTACCAGCCGCTCAAGAGCCTGGCCAACCTGAATGCCGCCCTGCAGGAGGGACTGGCGGCGGCCCAGCGCATCTTCGCCATGTTCGACGTCGAGCCCGAGATCCGCGAACGCCTCGGCGCGCCGGCTCTCGAGGTGGCCGAGGGCGGCATCCGTTTCGAGGACGTGAGCTTCGCCTATGGCCAGGACCGCCCGGCCCTGGGCGGCGTCAGCTTCGAGGTGCCGGCCGGGCGCACCGTGGCGCTGGTCGGAGCCTCGGGGGCCGGCAAGTCGACGGTGCTGAACCTGATCCCGCGCTTTTACGACATCGGCGCCGGACGCCTGCAAATCGACGGCCAGGAGGTAAGCCAGGTCGGCCTGGCCAGCCTGCGCGCCGCCATCGGCCTGGTCAGCCAGGAAGCGACGCTGTTTGACGACACGGTGCGGGCCAACATCGCCTACGGCCGCCCCGGCGCCGACGATGCCGCCATCGAGGCGGCGGCCCGGGCGGCGGCGGCGGCCGACTTCATCGCCGAGCTGCCGCAGGGCTTCGACACCATGGTCGGCGAATCCGGCAGCCGCCTTTCCGGCGGCCAGCGCCAGCGCATCGCCATCGCCCGGGCCATGCTCAAGGATGCGCCCATCCTGCTGCTCGACGAGGCCACCTCGGCGCTGGACGCCGAATCCGAACGCCAGGTCCAGGCCGCGCTGGGCACCCTGATGCAAGGCCGCACCACGCTCATCGTCGCCCACCGCCTGTCGACGGTGATCGAGGCCGATGTCATCCACGTCATGGACCAGGGCGGCATCGTCGAATCGGGCAGCCACGCCGAGCTGATGGCGCGCGGCGGCACCTACGCCGGGCTCTACCGCCAGCAGGAGAGCGCTTCCGCCTCCATAACCGACATTACAACCCCTGTCGGAGCGCGGGCCTGAGGGCCGCGGCACCCGGCAGCGTCCGCCCGGCCGTGCGCCTCGACAAGCGCCTTCTTGCCAATCCCCGGGTGCGGGCGGTGCTGTGCTTCGTGGCCGCTGGCTACATGCGCTTGGTCTACCGGTGCAGCCGCTGGCAGACCTTCGGCGGCGAGATACCGGCCGCCTTCTGGCAGCGCCGCGAGCCCTTCATCGTGGCCTTCTGGCACGGCCGCCTGCTGCTGGCGCCCTTTGGCTGGCCGCGCGGCGTGCCCGTCCACATGCTGATCTCGCAGCACCGCGACGGCGAGCTGATCGCCCGCACCATCGGCCATTTCGGCTTCCAGACGGTGCGCGGATCGAGCCGCCGCCAGGGCAGCCAGGCGCTGCGCACCATGGTCAAGGCGCTGCAGGACGGAAGCTGCATCGGCATCACCCCCGACGGGCCGCATGGGCCGCGCATGCGGGCCAGCGAGGGTGTGGTTTCGCTGGCCCGGTTGGCCGGCGTACCGGTGATTCCGGCCGCCATCGGCATCAGCCGCCGCCGCCTCATGGGCTCCTGGGACCGCATGATCGTGGGCCTGCCCTTCAGTCGCGGCGTCTTCGTCTGGGGCCAGCCCATCACTGTGCCCCGCGAGGCCGACGCCGCGGCCCAGGCGGCGCTACGGCTGGAGATCGAAGAGAGCTTGACGGCGCTCTCGGATGAAGCCGACCGGCGCTGCGGTGTCACCCCTGTGACGGCGGATCCGGCATGACGCCCGGGCTCTATCGCGGCCTGACCATCGCGCTGGGGCCGCTGATCGCGCTCTATCTCAGGGGGCGCCGGCGGCGCGGCAAGGAGGACCCGGAGCGCTTCGCCGAGCGCCAGGGCCGAGCCTCGCGGCCGCGGCCCGAGGGGCCGCTGATCTGGATCCACACCGCATCGGTGGGCGAGCTGACCTCGGCGCTACCCTTGATGCGGTGCCTGCTCGAGCAGCGCGCCGAGCTCACGCTGCTGGTCACCAGCGGCACCGTGACCTCGGCCCGGCTGGCCGCCGATCGCCTGCCGCCGCGTGCCATCCACCAATTCGTGCCGGCCGACCGGCCGGACTGGGTGGGCCGTTTTCTCGACCACTGGCGGCCCGACCTGGCGCTCTGGGTGGAATCCGAGCTGTGGCCCAACCTGCTGGGCCAGAGCCGCGCCCGTGGCATCGTCACGGTACTGATCAACGCCCGCATGTCGCGCCGCTCGTTTCGCCGCTGGCAGCGCCTGCCCGGCCTGATCGGGCCGCTGCTGGGCGGCTTCGCGCTTTGTCTGGCCCAGGACCAGGAGCAAGCCGAGCGCCTGCGCGCCCTGGGGGCCACCAAGGTCGAGGTCAGCGGCAGCCTCAAGCAGGCGGCCGAGCCCTTGCCCGCCGAGGCGGCTGAGCTGCAGCGTTTGCGCGCCGCCACTGCCGGCCGGCCCTTGTGGTTGGCCGCCAGCACCCATGACGGCGAGGAAGCCATCGCCGCCCGGGTGCATGGCGACCTGGCCGCCGCCCACCCGGGCCTTTTGACCGTCATCGTGCCGCGCCATCCCGAACGCGGGGACGAGCTGGCCGCGGCCCTGACGGCCGGCGGCCTGAAGCTGGCGCAGCGCTCGACCGGCCAGCGCATCGAGCCGGCGACCGAGATTTACCTGGCCGACACGCTGGGCGAGCTCGGCCTTTTTTATCGACTCTCGGAAATCGTCTTCGTGGGCGGCTCGTTGACGCCCAGGGGCTGCCAGAACCTGCTCGAGCCGGCCCGCCTGGGGGCCGCCGTCATCCACGGCCCCGACGTCGAGAACTTCCGCGTCGCGGCCGCCGACCTGGCCGCCGCTGGGGCCAGCACCATGGTGCGGGACGGCGGCGAGCTGGGCCGCGAGGTGGCCGCCCTGCTGATCGATGCCGGTCTCCGCGAACGCCACGCCGCCGCCGGGCTCAGGGTTAGCGGCGGGACGGGCGAAGGCCACGCCGACATTCTCGACGGCGTCGTGGCGGCGTTGGGACCCTGGATGCCGAAGACACCGGGGGCAGCGCCATGAAGGCACCGGAATTCTGGCAGGGAGAAGGTCCTTGGGCCACCGCGGCGCCGCTTTTGCTGGCGCCCTTGGCCAGCCTCTACGACGGCCTCGGCCGCCTGCGGCGCGCCCTGGCCAGGCCCCAGAGCGTGGCGGTGCCGGTGATCTGCGTCGGCAACATCGTCAGCGGCGGTGCCGGCAAGACGCCGACGGCGCTGGGTCTGGCCGCCCGCCTGGCTGCCCGGGGCTGCAAGCCGCATTTTCTCAGCCGCGGCTACGGCGGCCGCCTGCGCGGCCCGGTGCAAGTCGATGCGGCGCGCCACGACGCCGCCCTGGTGGGCGATGAGCCGTTGCTGCTGGCGGCCCGGGCACCGACCTGGGTGGCCCGCCACCGCGCCGCCGGGGCTCGGGCGGCGGTGGCGGCCGGGGCCGAGCTGGTGGTGATGGATGACGGCCACCAGAACCCGGGACTACAAAAAGATCTTTCGCTGGTCGTCGTCGACGCCGCCTACGGCTTCGGCAACGGCCGCGTCATGCCGGCCGGGCCCTTGCGTGAGCCGGCCGCCGTGGGCCTGGCCCGGGCCGACGCCGTGGTGCTGATCGAGGGGCCCGAGGCACTGCCTGGGCTGGCTGCCGAGATCACGCTCTTGGCGCCCGACCGGCCGCTGCTGCGGGCCCGGCTGGAGCCCAGCATCTCGGCCCTGCCGCTGGCCGAGAGCGCCGTCGTGGCCTTTGCCGGTATCGCCCGGCCGCGGAAGTTCTTCGCCACGCTGGAGGAACTGGGCTGCCGGATCGTCGGCCGCCACGCCTTCGCCGATCATCGGCCCTACCATCCCGACACCATCATGCGCATCGTCGAGGAGGCCGCCGCCAAGGGCGCCCGGCCGGTGACCACGGCCAAGGACGCGGTGCGCCTGCCGCCCGAGGCCCGGGCCATGGTCGAGGTGGTCGAGGTGGGCATCGTCTTCGCCGACGAGGCGGCGCTGGAGGCGCTGCTCGACGGCGTCTTGGCGGATCTTGGCCCTGTGGCGGCGTCATGATCCGAGATCCGCGCCACCGCCTGGAAGCGCTACTGCTCAGGCTGGCGCTCTGGTTTTTCGGCCGCCTGCCGCTCGACCGGGCCTCGGCTTTGGGCGGTTGGCTGGGGCGGGGCCTGGGGCCGCGCCTGGGGCTCAGCAAGCGGGCCCGGCGCAATCTCGGCCGGGCCTTTCCCGACTTGGAGCCAGGCCGCATCGAGGCCATCGTCGGCGCCATGTGGGACAATCTCGGCCGGGTGGCCGCGGAATTCCCCCACCTGGCCCGCTTGCGCTGCTACCAGGCCGACCCCGATGGCGTCCGCCGCATCGAGGTGGTGGGCGCCGAGAACGTCGACCTGGCCGGCCAAAGCGAGGCCGGCGCCATCTTCTTCTCGGGCCATCTGGGCAACTGGGAGCTCTTGCCGTTGGTGGCGCTCCAGCGTCCGCTGGCCCTGATCAGCGTCTATCGCAAAGCCAACAACCCCTACGCCGACGCCCTGATCCAGGCCGTGCGCGACAGCACCGGCGGCGAGCACCTGGCCAAGGGCGGCGCCGGCGCCCGCGGCCTGATCGGTGCCTTGCGCCGGGGCCGGGCGGTGGCGCTGGTGGTCGACCAGAAACAGAACGACGGCATCGCCGTCGACTTCTTCGGCCGCCCGGCCATGACCGCCCCGGCGGCGGCCGAGCTGGCGCTGCGCTACGGCTGTCCGCTGATCCCGTCCCGGGTCGAACGCCTGGGCGGCGCCCGCTTCCGCATCACCATCGAGCCGCCGCTGGAGTTGGTTGAGACAGGAGAGCGCGAAGCCGACGTGGCGGCTACCATGGCCCGCATCCACGCCCGCCTCGAGGCCTGGATCCGCGCCCGTCCCGAACAGTGGTTCTGGCTGCACCGCCGCTGGCCGGATTGAGGCCTTGCCCTAACCGTCCTCGGGTTTGGGCATGGGCGGCACCAGGCGGGCCGGGTCGAGGCGCTCGGCAAACCAGTTGACGCGCCAATCCAGGTGGGGGCCGGTGGCCCGGCCAGTGGCTCCCAGGCGGCCCACGAGCTGGCCCTGGGCCACGCTCTGGCCCACGGCCACCAGCACGGCGCTGAGATGCGAGAGCACCGAGGTCAGGCCGAATCCGTGGTCGATGATGATGGTGCCGCCGGTGTAGTAGAGATCGGCCTCGGCCAGCGCCACATCGCCGGCGGCCGGGCTCAGCACCGGCCGGCCGCGGGGGCCGGCGATGTCGACGCCGTAGTGGGGCCGGCGGGGCTCGCCGTTAAGAATGCGTTGGCTGCCGAAGACGCCGGTGATGGTGCCCAGAAGCGGCCAGGCGAAGCCGGCGGCGAAGTGGGGCTCGGGCGAATCAAGCTTTCGGGCGGCGGCGATCCAGGCGTTTTCGCGCCGGATTCGTACCAGCGCCGCAGCCGAGGGCGTCACCATGCG
This sequence comes from Alphaproteobacteria bacterium, assembly GCA_030740435.1. NCBI lineage: Bacteria > Pseudomonadati > Pseudomonadota > Alphaproteobacteria > Alphaproteobacteria bacterium. The sequence continues at coordinate 16,948 of JASLXG010000221.1, forward strand.
CGGCGCCAGGCCGTCTATGCGCTGGATGGCGTAGGAACGTTTGGCCACCTCGAGGGCGCGATCCCAGAGGCTGCCGTCGGGCAGGCGCGCCACCAGGCGATGATCGGGCTTGGCGTCGCGGCCGAAGCCGAAGACGAAGAGGCCGTCCTCGGCCACCCGGATGGCCCGGTCGTCGAGCCGGACCTCCGTGCCCGGCGGCGCTTGGCCCCGCATCAGCCCGCCCTGGATTGCCTCGCCTTCGAGCCGCAGCTCCTGGGCCGCGGCCGCGGTGGTCGCCAGCCACAGCCCGAGGGCGACCGCCAGGGCACGAATCAGGTCGGCTCCTCCGGCTGGCCCTGGCGTTCCTCGTGGCGCCGGGTGGCGATCACGGCGTCGGCGTAGGCCTCCTGCAACTCGGCGCTCCAATAGCGCAGGTCTTCGAGCATGATCTGCCGGCCGCTGACGGCACAGACCACGTAGTGCCCCGGCTTGAGCACCTGGTAGGCACCGGAATCGTAGCGCAGCTCGGCCTGCTGCATGGGTTTGTGCACAGCCAAAATCCTTCCCTTAGAGGCTCACAATAGCTCGCCCTGGCCGTCTGGGGGACCGGATTTTTTTCGCCGCGCCGGCCGCGCCAGCCGCCCCGGCCGGCCGCCGGCAACGGCGGCCTGGCGGCCATCGTGGAATTCGAGCTCCAGCGCCTGGCCCGAGCGCAGCGCGCCGGCCGAGGTGACCAGTCCGCCCTCGCCGTGCACCAGGGCGAAGCCCCGGGCCAGCACGCTCTGGTGGCTGAGGCTGGCGAGCAGCCGTTCGGCTGCCTCTAGTCGGCTCTGGTGCTGGTCCTGTCGGCGTCGCCAGGCCAGGGCCAGGCGGTGCTTCAGGCTCTCGATGGCGCGGCCCTGCTCGGCCAGGTGCCGGCCCAGCAGCGCCGGCCGCAGTCCGGCCGTGGCCCGGGCCAGCCGGTGGCGGCGCTCGTCGAGGCCCTGGCGCCAGGCCCGCGACAAGCGCTCGGCCTGTTCGTCGAGGCGCTGCACCGCCAGTTCGATCAGCTCGCGCGGGCCGCGCAAGCCCCGGGCCAGGCCCTTGAGCCGCACCTCGCGCTCTTCCAGGCTGCGCTTCAGCGCCCCATAGAGGCGGCGGTCCAGGTCCTTAAGCCCATAATCCAGATCGGCCCGCACCGGCACCGCCATCTCGGCCGCCGCCGTCGGCGTCGGCGCCCGGCGGTCGGCGGCGAAATCGATCAGCGTGGTGTCGGTCTCGTGGCCCACGGCCGAAATCAACGGGATCGAGCAGGCCGCCGCGGCCCGCACCACGATTTCCTCGTTGAAGGCCCACAGGTCCTCGACGCTGCCGCCGCCCCGCGCGACGATAACCAGGTCGGGCCGGGGTACCGTACCGCCGGCCGCCAGGCCGTCGAAGCCGGCGATGGCGGCGGCGATTTGTTCGGCCGCGCCGTCGCCCTGGACCAGCACCGGCCAGAGCAGCACGTGGCGGGGAAAGCGTTCGCGCAGGCGATGCAGGATGTCGCGGATGACGGCGCCCGTGGGCGACGAGACCACGCCGATGACCTCGGGCAGGAAAGGCAGGTTTTGTTTTCGCTCGTCTTCGAACAGGCCTTCGGCGGCGAGCTTCTTGCGGCGCTCTTCGAGAAGCTTCAAGAGCGCCCCCTCGCCGGCCAGCTCGATGCTGTCGATGACGAGCTGGTAGCGCGAGCGCTGGGCATAGGTGGTCAGCTTGCCGCTGGCGATGATCTCGAGGCCGTCTTCGGGGGCCAGCGCCAGGCGGCCGGCGGTGCCGCGCCAGCAGACCGCGTCGAGCACGGCGCTATCGTCCTTGAGGCTCATGTAAAGATGCCCCGAGGCGGCCCGCTTGAAGCCCGAGATCTCGCCCCGCACCCGCACCCGCTCGAAGGCCCGCTCCACCGAGCGCTTGAGCGCCGTCGAGATCTCGCTCACCGAATACTCGGGTACGTTTGGGGCCGCCTTGGCGGGTGTTTCGTTCGCTGCCGTCATACTCTTGCCTCGCAGAGGCGCTATGATACAAAAGGTATCGCTGGGCCGGAAGGTCATAGCGCCGGCCAGTGGGAGGCTACAGGGACGAATGTCAGCGCCCATCAACGTTCTCGTCGTCGGCTCCGGTGGCCGCGAACACGCCCTGGTCTGGGCGCTCGCGCGTTCGCCAGGCGTCGAGCGGCTTTTTTGCGCCCCGGGCAACGGCGGCATCGCCGACCAGGCCCGCTGCGTCGACGTCGATGCCATGGATTTCGACGGCCTGATCGGTCTCTGTCGCGCCGAAAGCATAGAATTCGTCGTCGTCGGCCCCGAGGCACCGCTGGTCGGCGGCCTGGTCGAGCGCCTGGAGGCAGCAGGCATCAAGGCCTTCGGGCCCAGCGCCGCGGCCGCCGCCCTGGAGGGCTCGAAGGGCTTCACCAAGGACCTCTGCGCCCGCCACGGCATTCCCTCGGCCACCTACCTGCGCTGTGCCGACTTGGAAAGCGCCAGCGCCTACATTCGGGCGCACGGCGCCCCCATCGTGGTCAAGGCCAACGGCCTGGCCGCCGGCAAGGGCGTGATCATTGCAGAGAGCGTCGAAGAAGCGTTGGCGGCGGCAGCCGAGATCCTCGACGGGCGCTTCGGCGCCGCCGGCAACGAGCTCGTCGTGGAAGAGTTCCTGGAAGGCGAGGAAGCCAGCTTCTTCGCCCTGGTCGATGGCGAGACCGTGCTGCCGCTGGCTTCGGCCCAGGATCACAAGGCGGTGGGCGAGGGCGATACCGGCGCCAACACCGGCGGCATGGGCGCCTACTCGCCGGCTCCCGTGGTGACGCCCGAACTCGAGCGTCGCATCCTCGGCGAAATCGTCGAGCCCACGGTGGCGGCCATGGCAGCCGAGGGCCGGCCCTACCGCGGCCTGTTGTACGCCGGACTGATGATCAGTGGCGGCCGGCCCAAGCTTCTCGAATACAACGTCCGCTTCGGCGATCCCGAATGCCAGGTACTGGTTCCCCGGCTGCAGAGCGACCTCTTGCCGGCGCTGCTGGCCGCGGCCGAGGGCCGGCTTGGCGAGGTCGAGCTCAAATGGCGACCCGAAACGGCGCTGACCGTGGTCATGGCGACCCAGGGCTATCCCGGCGACTACCGCAAGGGCAGCGTCATCGAGAACCTCGAGGCCGCCGGCGAGCTCGACGGCGTGACCATCTTCCATGCCGGTACCCAGCGCCGGGACGGCGCCATCACGGCCAGCGGCGGCCGCGTGCTGGGGGTGACGGCGCTGGGGGACGGCGTGCGCGAGGCCCAGGCCCGGGCCTACGAGGCGGCCGACGTGATCGACTGGCCGGAGGGCTTCTGCCGCCGCGACATCGGCTGGCGGGCCCTCGAGGGTTAGAGAGAGCAAGGAGTATCCCGTGGAGGAGACCGACCGCAGCCAGCAGTTTTCCGGCACCGAGCCCATGCGCGAGGGCCTCGAACTCGACGCCGCCCTGGTGCAGCGCTACTTCGAGGAGCAGGTCGAGGATTTCTCCGGCCGGGCCGAGGTGATGCAGTTCAAGGGCGGCCAGTCGAACCCCTCCTACAAGGTCACGGCCGGAGGCAAGGCCTGGGTCATCCGGCGCAAGCCGCCGGGCAAGCTGCAGCCCTCGGCCCATGCCGTCGAGCGCGAATACCGGGTGATCACGGCGCTGGGCCCGACCGACGTGCCGGTGCCCCGGACCTACGCGCTGTGCGAAGACCCCGAAGTCCTGGGCACGCCCTTCTACGTCATGGAATGCGTCGAAGGTCGGGTGTTCTGGGAGAGCCTGCTGCCCGGCATGTCGAAACCCGAGCGCTTCGAGATCTACGACGCCATGAACGAGACCATGGCCAAGCTGCACTCGGTCGACTACCAGGCCGTCGGCCTCGAGGGCTTCGGCAAGCCGGGCAACTACGTGGCGCGCCAGACCAGCCGCTGGGGGCGGCAGTACCAAGAATCGGTCTACGAACGCATCCCCGAGATGGACAAGCTGATCACCTGGATCGAGGAACGCCTGCCCGAGCACGACGAGACCTCGGTGGTGCACGGCGATTATCGCCTCGACAACATGATCTTCCATCCCAGCGAGCCCCGGGTGCTGGCCATTTTGGACTGGGAGCTGGCGACCCTGGGCGACCCGCTGGCCGACTTCGCCTACCACACCATGCAGTGGCGCATCCCCCAGGAGCTGCACCGCGGCCTTCGGGGCATCGACCTGGAGGCCCTGGGCGTTCCCGACGAGGAGAGCTACATCGAAGCCTACTGCCGGCGCACCGGCCGCGACGGCATCGCCGACTTCGACGTCTATTCCATCTTCAACATGTTCAAACTGGCCGCCATCGCCCACGGTATTTTGGTGCGCGAGAAGATCGGCACGGCATCCAGCGTGCATGCCTCGCAAACCGCCGCCGTGGCTCGCCCCCTGGCCGAGTTGGCCTGGCGGACCGTCATCGAGCGGGGTTTGGCGTAAGCGGCGGGGGGACCGGACAAGAGCAATAAAATAAGCCGCTCGCCGCGGGGCAGACCGGAACCATGGCTTCCGGTCGCAAACCAGCTTTGGGAGCCGTCGCCGCCTCAAGCAGCCACTCACTTTGTTCGCTGGGCCACTTGACCCGGTCGTCTGCGAGCCCTCTCCGGAGCGGTCGCAAAAAGTGGTACCTGTCCCCAATTTTTTCGCCATTTTTCCTGGATAATCAAGGAGTTAGCGGCAGGGGTTTGATCGTCAAAAAATGGTGCCTGTCCCTACTTTTTGCCCCCGGACAACAAAAACACACACCCCCACCCCTCCCTCCCCCATCAAGGGGGAGGGGGAAGAAAGTTGAGAGGAGAGCGGAGCGAATCGCGTCTCCCTCCCCCCTTGTGGGGGAGGCTGAGGGTGGGGGGCGCCGGCCACCCAGCTCAGTTGTACTTGCGCAGCTCCAGCCGCCCGACTTGGTCGGCGTGGACCTCGTCGGGGCCGTCGCCGATGCGCAGCATGCGGGCGATGGCGTAGGAATGCGCCAGGCCGAAGTCCTCGCTGACCCCGGCGGCGCCGTGCACCTGCATGGCGGTATCAACCACCTGACAGGTCATGTTGGGCGCCACCACCTTGATCATGGCGATCTCGGCCCGGGCCGCCTTGTTGCCCACGGTGTCCATCTTCCAGGCGGCGTGGAGGGTGAGCAGCCGGGTTTGGTTGATGGCCATGCGGCAGTCGGCGATCTGGCGCCGCACCAGGCCCTGGTCGGCCAGCGGGCCGCCGAAGGCTATGCGTTCCTGGGCGCGGCGGCACATCATCTCCAGGGCGCGTTCGGACTGGCCGATCATGCGCATGCAGTGGTGAATGCGGCCCGGCCCCAGGCGGCCCTGGGCGATCTCGAAACCGCGGCCCTCGCCCAAGAGGATATTCGTGGCCGGCACGCGGACGTCCGAGAAATCGACCTCGGCGTGGCCGTGCGGCGCGTGGTCGTAGCCGAACAATTCCAGCGGCCGCACCACGCTGACGCCCGGCGTCTGCAGCGGTACCAGGATCATCGATTGCTGGCTGTACTTGTGGGCTTTGGGATCGGTCTTGCCCATGAAGATGAGGATCCGGCAGTGCGGATGCGGCGCCCCCGAAGTCCACCACTTGCGCCCGTTGATGACGTAGTCGTCGCCATCGCGCAGGATCGTTGCCTCGATGTTGGTGGCGTCCGAGGACGCCACCTGGGGCTCGGTCATGGCGAAGCCCGAGCGGATTTCGCCGGCCAGCAGCGGCTTCAGCCAGCGCTCCTTGTGCTCGTCGCTGCCGTAGCGCTCCAGCACCTCCATGTTGCCGGTGTCGGGAGCGGAACAGTTGAAGACCTCGGGGGCAATCATCGAGCGCCCCATGATCTCGCACAAGGGTGCGTATTCCAGGTTCGAAAGTCCGGCGCCGACCTCCGATTCGGGCAGGAACATGTTCCAAAGGCCGGCCTCGCGGGCCGTCGCTTTGAGTTCCTCCATCACCGCCGGCTGGGCCCAGCGCTCGCCTTCCCCGACTTGGGCGTCATAGACCGGCTCGGCCGGGTAGACGTGCTCGTCCATGAAGGCCGTGAGCTGGGCCTGCAGTTCGACGACCCGTTCGGAATATTCGAAGTCCATGGCGCGACTACTTGTTGGCCGGCCAGCCGTACTGCTTGAGCTCGAGGCGGCCGATCTGGTTGGCGTGCACCTCGTCCGGGCCGTCGGCCAGGCGCAGCGTGCGCGATGAGGCGTAGGCCTTGGCCAGGCCGAAGTCGTTGGAGACGCCGGCGGCGCCGTGGATCTGGATGGCCCGGTCGACCACCCGACACGTCATGTTGGGGGCGATCACCTTGATGGCGGCGATCTCCTTGCGTGCCTCCTTGTTGCCCACGGTATCCATCTTCCAGGCGGCATAAAGCGTCATCAGGCGCGACTGGTCGATTTCCATGCGGCTGTCGGCGATCTGGCGCCGCACCACGCCCTGGTCGGTCAGCGGGCCGCCGAAGGCGACGCGTTCCTGGGCGCGCCGGCACATCACCTCGAGCGCCCGCTCGGCCACACCGACCAGGCGCATGCAGTGATGGATGCGGCCCGGGCCGAGGCGGCCCTGGGCGATCTCGAAGCCGCGGCCCTCGCCCAAGAGAATGTTCGAGGCTGGCACGCGGACGTCCTCGAACAGGACCTCGGCATGGCCGTGGGGCGCGTCGTCGTAGCCGAACACCGGCAGCGCACGCAGCACCTTGACGCCGGGCGTGTCCATGGGCACCAGGATCATCGACTGCTGGCGGTACTTGTCGGCCGAGGGATCGGTCTTGCCCATGAAGATGAGGATCTTGCAGCGTGGATCGGGAGCCCCCGAAGTCCACCACTTGCGGCCGTTGATGACGTATTCGTCGCCGTCGCGGACGATCGAGGATTCGATGTTGGTGGCGTCCGACGAGGCCACCATGGGCTCGGTCATGGCGAAGGCCGAGCGGATCTCGCCGGCCAGCAGCGGCTCCAGCCACTCTTTCTTGTGCTCGTCCGCGCCGTAGCGCTCCAGCACTTCCATGTTGCCGGTGTCGGGGGCCGAACAGTTGAAGACCTCGGGCGCGAAGGGCGATCGTCCCATGATCTCGCACAAGGGCGCGTATTCCAGGTTCGTGAGCCCGAAGCCGCGCTCCGATTCAGGCAGGAACAGGTTCCACAGCCCCTCTGCGCGGGCCTTGGCCTTGAGCTCGTCGATGATAACCGGATGCACCCAGCGGTCGCCCTCGTCGACCTGCTGGGCGTAGACCGGCTCGGCGGGATAGATGTGGGCCTCCATGAAGGCGCTAATCCTGTCCTGCAGCTCCTTGACGCGATCGGAATACTCGAAGTCCATCTTTTCTCTACCTGTTTTGAATTGGGCAATAACGAATGACGGCGGTGGCTCAAGGCGCCCCCCGCCGCGGACGGATTCTAGCGCCTTTGGCGGAAAAAGTCCCGCAAGAGTTGGCCGGCGCGCTTCTCCTCGATGCCGCCCACGACCTCGGGCCGGTGGTGGCAACTGGGTTGGCTGAAAATCCTGGGCCCGTGGTCGACGCCGCCGCCCTTGGCATCGGCGGCGCCGAAATAGAGGCGGCGGAGCCGGGCCAGCGAGATGGCCTGGGCGCACATGGGGCAGGGCTCGAGGGTAACGTAAAGGTCGCAATCGACCAGGCGTTCGTTGGCCAGCGCTGCCGCCGCCGCCCGGATGGCCAGCATCTCGGCGTGGGCCGTGGGGTCACGCAGCTCTATCACCCGGTTGCCGGCCGCCGCCACGACCTCGCCGCCGGCCACCACCACGGCGCCCACCGGCACTTCGCCCCGCGCCGCCGCACGCTCGGCCTGGTCCAGCGCCAGGGTCATGGGGGAAGGCTCGGTCATGGCGGCAACCTGCCGGTCCGGGTGGAAGGGGTCAAGGGGTATGGATTTGATTGCCGGGCCTGGGCCGTCGGCCTAGCCCGCATTTTTCACCGGGTCATGGCCTGCGCGGCGCTGTCGCGCCGACAGGGTAGGAGCGCTGCGCCGCGCGATGTGGGACATCGGGCAAGCAGCGCGACACACCCTGTCGGTGCGACAGCGCCGCCCG